>JAKACN010000016.1 GCA_021821365.1 Pseudomonadota bacterium
CAACATCACCAGAAAGCTCCAGGTGATCAGCTGGAATACATCAATCATCGCCAGCATTTCAGCCTGTTGCGCGACTTGCCCGGCCATCAGCGCGACCGCGTTCGGATCGTCCGGCCGCAGGCCCATTCCGTGCAGATAATGCAATACCGCCGGATTGAATCGGGTCAGGTTCCCACCCAGCCCGTTCCATAACACCTGACCCTGGCGCGACATGAGCGTGGTCACGATCGAGATCCCGACGGCCGATCCCATGGTGCGAACCAGGCTGTACAGGCCCGCAGCCTCAGCGATACGGGCGCGCGGCAGGGTTGCGTAGGCGATCGTCGACAGCGGGACGAAAATCAGGCCCATGCCAGCTCCTTGCAGCATGGCTGGCCAGATGATCCAGAAGGCGTTGATATTGAGCGAATAATTGGTCATGAAATGTGAGCCAAGGGCGCTGATCAGCATGCCGGAGCCCACCAGGACGCGCGCATCGACCCGCCCGACGAGCCGGCCGACGACGAGCATGCTGATCGCGGTCGCCACGCCGCGTGGCGCCATGACGATGCCCGTCGTCAGAATCGGATAATTCAACAGGCGCTCCAGCAGGATCGGCTGGACGACGATGGTGCCGAACATGCCGAGGCCGAGCAGCGCGATGACCAGGCAGGCCATGGCGAAATTGCGGTCGGTGAAGAGGCGGATGTCGAACAACGCACGCTCCTTCTTGCGCAGGCTGTGCCAGGCGAACCCGGCGATGCCGACCACGCCGAGCGCGATCGTGACGCGAATATCGGTGGCCGCCAGCCAGTCTTGCTGGTTGCCGCGGTCGAGCGCGTATTGCGTTCCGGCGACGCCGGCGGCGAGCAGCGTAACGCCCGGCCAATCCATGCGGCGCGCGCGTTTCGGCGTATCCGGCACGAATTGCGATGCCAGGAACAGTGACAGGGCGCCGACCGGGACGTTGATGTAAAAGGTCCAGCGCCAGCTGGCCGCTTCGGTCAGCCAACCGCCGAGCGTCGGGCCCAGAACGGGACCGACCATCACGCCGAGGCCCCAGATGGCCATTGCCTTGCCGCGTTCCTGCGGCGGATAGGCTTCAGTCATGATGGCTTGCGACAGAGGTACTAGTGCAGCGCCGAAAATGCATTGCAGCATGCGGAACATGACAATCTGGAACAGGTTTTCCGAGATGCCGCACAATGCCGACGCACCCACGAAACCGGCAATGCAGACCAGCAGATATCGCTTGCGGCCGAGGATGTCCGAAAAATAGCCGGTCAGGGGCATGAAAATCGCCGCTGTGACCAGGTAGCTGGTCAGCACCCAGCTGATCTGGTCGGTGGTCGCGCCGAGTTCGCCCTGCATGTGCGGCAAGGCCACGTTGACGATGGTCGTGTCGAGAACCTGGATCAGGGTGGCCGACATGACCGCCAGGGTAATCATCAGGCGCGACGCCTGGGCGGTCGCCGGTTCGGGCTCCGCGCTATTCATGGGGCGGCGAGCGGCACTACGGCCACCAGGATGCTGCATGGCGCGCGTTCCAGCAGCGTGGCGTCTTCCGCGTCGCTCCACCAGCGCGCCAGGCGGCTGCGGTGACGATGCCCGAGCACGATCAGGTCTGCCTTGAGCGAGCGGGCGGCAGCGTCGATCTGGGCGATCGGATCGCCGAATGCAATATACCCATGGGCATCCAGGCCTCGTTCCTTCAGCCAGTCCACGCCCTCCTTCAGGATGCGCGCCGCCTCGTCGTCTTCATGCCGTACCAGCGTCTCGGTCATGCCTTCCGGGATGGTATGCCCGGCGAGTCCGCGGATGATGGCAAGCAGATGCGTTTCGGCCTGCATGCAGAGGGCAACGTCGGCTCCATCCTTGAGAGCGTTGCGGCCTTCGACCGATCCGTCGTAGCAGAGCAGGATCTTGCGGTACATGTGGTTCACCCTATCCGTTCAGGCGCTGTCATTCGCCTTGACTTCCACCGTTGCCGTCGTGCCGATGCGTAGCGGGTGGGCCGGATCGGGATCCGTGATGCGCACGCGGACCGGCACCCGCTGCGTCACTTTCACCCAATTTCCGGTGGCGTTCTGTGGCGGTAGCAGCGAAAAGGCGGTGCCGGCGCCGCCGCTGACGCTTTCGACTACGCCATGGAAGGGATGATCCCGATACATGTCGACGGTGATGGTGGCCGGCGCGCCGGGGCGAACCCGCTCGAGCTCGGTTTCCTTGAAATTGGTGTCCACCCAGTACTCCTGATTGCTGATCAGGGCAAACAGCGGTGTACCGGCCTGGACGGTATTGCCGGGCCGCAGCGACAGGTTGGCCACGCTGCCCTGGGTTGATGCGGCGATATGGGTGTGCTGCAGGTCAAGCAGCGCCTGATTGACCGCTGCCTGCGCCGCTTTTATCGCGGCATTATTGTCGCCCGGCGTACCAAGGGCGCTGCGCGCCTGCTCGAGATTGGCCTGTGCCGTATGCAGGGAGGCCGTCGCTGTCCTCACCTGCGTGCGGGATGCTTCAGCGCCCTGCTTCGACAAGAATCCCTGTCGCACCAGTTGCTGCTGGCGCCGGTTGTTCGATTCGGCATTCTGCAGTTCGGCCTGGCGCTGCGCGACCTGCGCTTCTGCGGCCGTTATCGCCGCGCTTTGTTGCGAGACCGACTGCTCGGCGAGCCGCAATTGTGCCTGAGCCTTTTCCAGCGCCAGACGATAGGGTTGCGGATCGATATCGAACAGCGGATCGCCGGCCTTCACCTGCTGGTTGTCGCGCACGTCGACGTGTATGACCTGTCCGCCGATTTGCGCGGCAACGTCGACGGTATTTGCGTTCAGATAGGCATCGTCTGTGCTGACGTAAAGCGCGCTGTGCCGCCAATAGCGGTAGCCAAAGACGGCGACCGCGACGAGGATCAGCGCGATGGCTGCCCATTTGAAGATCTTTCGCCTGGAAAGTTTCTCCTTGCGCACCAACGGTTTTGATTCATGTACCGCTGCATCCATAGGTGTATTTGTCTTGCGGGTCGGCGGGAGTGTCGCTCTCCGGTCACGCAAATACCATGCGCGGGGCCATTCCGGCTGGCAGCGGCGGGTTCACGGCGATGCACCGTGTAAATCGGGCTCGGGTAAGGAAAAAAATACCGGTAGCGACGAACCGGTGGAGCGGGAAACGGGCCTTAACGGGCTGAAAAAGACAAGGCGAGGCGCATGGCGCATCCCCGCCCTGCTCTTTCCCGAAAGAAGGCGATCTTCAGCGCGCGCGCTGTTCGCTGGATTGCGCGGCCGCGTGCACCAGGTTGGCTTCGAAGGCTTGCATCTGCAGGCCAATGTCCGTCATGTCCAGGTTAGCGCGCTCCAGTTTCGGGAAGAACTGCGTTTCTTCTTCCTGGATGTGGCGCAGCACCATGTCGAGCATTTGCCGCATCGTCTGGTCGCACTGCGGATCGTCGGGCGAGGCGCCCTTCAGCGTTTGCAGCAGGTCGTCGACCTTGTGATGTTCTTCCTCGAAATGGCTGATCATCGTGGAATCGATATTGCGTACTGCCGGATAGAACACGGTCTCTTCCATGCGCGAATGCATTTCCACGAGGGAGGTGATTTGCGGCGTCAGTTCGCGCTTGATGTCTGCCTTGTCGCTGCTGAGATAGGCGTTGGCCAGGTCGCGAACCATGGTGTGTTCCTGCGTCAACGCTTCGATCGGGCGATCGGCTGGAAACGTGCCGCGTTTCTCGTTCATGTTGGTTTCCATGTCATGCTCCAAGCTTGGATAGGTGGAAGGATGCCTGCGGGCGCGCGGCATGCGAGGCGGCGTCGGCATGCCCATGGCCGGACGGCAGGAACACGCCGATGCGCCTCCTGGCGCTCGCGCGAGCTTGTTCGATGAAGCCTTCCTTTCGAAGTTCAACAGGAGCGGCACAGGAGGCGCGGCTCCATGGTCGGGCAATCCTGCATGATGGGAACAGGAGCGAACAGAATCAGCGACGACGCGACGATGACGAGGGCATCGCCACAGAAATCATTGGTCGGACGAGGTGCTTCCGGTCGTTGCGGTCGGGTTTTCGTCGACGTAGCTTTCGACCATGTCGAAGAAGCGGTCATAGAAGGCGCGTGCCTGGATGGTTTCGCTGCCGACTTTCACGAGCGAGTCGTCGGAGCTGCCGAAGGGCAAGGACAGGGAGCCGACCGCGCCGACCCCGATGCTGGCGGAATTGCTGCTCTTCTTGAGCGCGTAGGTATCGCGCACCGCGTTGGCGAAGACGGTGGCGCTGTTGCTGCCGTCGGCGTTCGGTTCGCACACGACATGGAACTCGACCTGCACATGGCGATCCGCGCCCGGCTGAAATTTCTTCAGGGCGTTGACCTGGGAGCCGTTCATGTCGCGGATGACGTACCCCTGGCTGAGCAGCGCGCGCCGTGCTCCTTCGCATGCCGTCATGTTCGTGCCCGGCAGCGAGCGGGAATACATGTCCGTCGAGATGAATTCGTTGTTTTCGATGTTGGCGCGAGGCGGCGACGCCGTGGTGCAGGCGATGAGGAACAGCGCGAAAAAGGCGGCGAACGAACGTGGGAGACGGGCCATACGGATCACGGCGGGGATGCGACGACAGGATTTTACCTTACGGCGCGCTGCCACGGGCGTATGGATCAGGCGATCGTGCCAAACAGGGTTCCTATTCCCGCCGTCACGCCCATGGCAAGCACGCTCCAGAACGTGACGCGAAGTATACCCTTCGCGACGTCGGCGCCCCCCGTTTTGGCAGCCATTCCGCCCAGTAGCGCAAGGAAGACCAGCGATGCCACCGCCACTGCGGCGATCAGATAGTGAGGCGGCGCGAGCCAGGCCACCAGCAAGGGCAGCAGCGCGCCGGCCGAAAAACTCGATGCCGAGGCGAATGCCGCCTGCAGCGGCCGCGCGGCGAACGCTTCGGTAATGCCGAGTTCATCGCGGGCGTGCGCGCTGAGCGCGTCATGTTCCATCAATTGCGTGGCAACTTCGCGGGCCAGCGCGGCATCAAGGCCGCGCGCGACATAGATATTCGTGAGCTCCTGGTGTTCGCCCTTGGGGTTTTCGCCGAGTTCGGCGCGCTCCGTGGCGAGCGCGGCCTGCTCGGTATCGGCTTGCGACTGCACGGAAATGTACTCGCCGGTTGCCATCGACATCGCCCCCGCCACCAGGCTGGCGATGCCTGCCACGAGAATGCTTTGCTGTGTGGCCTGCGAGGCGGCCACGCCAAGAATCAGGCTGGAGGTCGATACGATGCCGTCGTTCGCGCCCAGCACGGCGGCACGCAGCCAGCCGACACTGCCCAGCTTGTGTTGCTCCCGATGACGATAGATCACGATGGAATCCGTTAGGTTTGGTCTGGCTTCGATAATGCTGCCAGGCTATGTTCTCACGGATCCACCGTATTTGCATCGGCTTGCGCCACAGCCGGCAAGTCTCACTGCACCGAGATGGATTTGCCTGTCAGGGACGCATCGAAGATCAGCGTGCGCGGCCAGGCCGGCCAGTAGGCATCGACCCAGCGATTGTTCGGGTCACCTTTCCTGGCGAAGGCGCCGATCGTGTGCATCATCGCATTCGAGAGGTCGAGACGGCCCGGCATGTTCGCCGTGGTGTTCATGATATTCGCCATCAGCGACGGTCCGAAATTGCCGAAGACGAACGGCAGGTCGAACAGATGCGCCGCGCCGTAGATGTCGTTCCACGGCGCGGGCTGCTTGTCCCAGTTGAACTGGTAATACCAGACATCCGGCTGCTGCCCTTTCAATGCGTCCAGGATGTTGTCGCGGCTCGCGAGGAAGAAGATCTTGTTGAACTGGTCGGCCCGCGCGGTGAAACCGGTGACCGGCGCATCGACCGGCAGGTAGGCGGGAGCGATCCACTGGTCGACAGTGATTTGCGGCGGGTCATTCGGCCGGTAGTTGAACTGAATGGAGAACAACTGGGCATCGCTGACGATGCGCGCACTGCCGGGAATCCCGCTGACCAGCGGCAGGAAGGCCGGGAACAGTTTGCCTTCGTCACGCGTATTGCCGGCCAGGACCGGTACCCGCGCATAATCGCCGGCATGGATGGAGGCCACCGGGTCGGACGCAACCACGTTGCCTTCCGGGATCGGGCCTGAACCGGCGAGCCCCAATGGCGCGAGCTTCGTCAGCAAGGTCGCGAACAGCGTGGCGGGACTCCGGGAACGCAGGTACGCGGCGATCTGCTCCGGCGTCTGGCTGGCGACATACGCCTGGGCGGACGCGGTGTCGCTTGCCTTGCCGTCGGCGATCAGGAGGTTGTAAAGCAATGCATTCGCCTGCGCCAGATAGGTCGCGGCCGGCGACATGGTAGGAATGGTGCCGGACGGAAGATCGACCGCCAGCGACAGCCCGCCGCTGAGCGGAATCGCACGGTGGAACAGTTTCGGGTGTGGGCTGGCCATTCGCGGCGAGGTCAGCAACGCGTAGACGTTGATCGCACCCGCTGACTGTCCCATGATGCTCACGTTGTCCGGATCACCGCCGAAGCTGGCGATGTTGTGCCGGACGAAGCGCAAGGCCTTGATGCTGTCGAGAATCGCGAAATTGCCGGAGTCGGTATCGGCGTCGATGCCGGTCTTCAGTTGCGGCAGATTGATGAACCCGAGAATGCCGAGGCGGAAGTTGACGGTGACGACAATCGATTCGGTGGTCTGTGCGAGTCTGGCACCGTCATATACCGGGTCCGCCGTGTAGCCCGAGACGTTGCTGCCGCCATGGAAGAATACGATCACCGGGAGCTTCTGCTTCTGGTTGGCGGGACGCCAGATGTTGAGGTAAAGGCAGTCTTCGCTTCCCACCGCCTGGTTCAGCGTGGTGCCGATGGTTTCGTCATAGCGGTTGTTGGCGCCGGGGCCGTAGATGCGGCCGTACTGCGCGCAAGCGTTGCCGAACGCCTTGGCCGGCAACACGCCGTTCCACTTCGCAGGATCGAGCGGCGCCTTCCAGCGCAACTCGCCGACCGGAGGGCGTGCATAGGGCACGCCCTTCCAGGACAGGGTTTTTGTTGCCGGAGCATTGTCCGTCCCTTCGATCATTCCGTATTCCGTCGTGCGCACCGTCAGCGGATTGACGTCTCGGCCTCGCGCATCGGGCGGGTTGGCATCGTTGGCCTGGGCTGCGAGCAGGGGAATGGACAAGACAAATGCCGTCAGCCAGCGTGTTGGGCTACTCCACATCGTTCGTCTCCTTGTCGTTGAAATTGTTTGAAGTACCGCTTCGCGGCGTTGCACCGCGATGGATGAAGATAACCCGTGCCTGATGCAGGTCTGCGCGCATCGCCCAACTGTTTGCGGCGAATCAAGCGCGGCAATGTTTGCGAAATGCAGCGCCGCGGGCAGGAAGGAGCGAAAAAAAGCCCGCGAACCGTTCGGTGGCGGGCAAAGAACATATCAGTGGGAGGAGACTGATGGCGTTACTTTACTGCGGTCATGATGTCGTTTCCGCTACTCTTACATCCGTTTACGCCCGGTACATTCGGATACATTGCGATACAGCAAGTCATTCGGCCACGGCCGTGCCCCAGTAGTGGAAGGTCATCGGGCGCGGACCGGGCAGATACATGGTCTGCATGTCCTGCGAACGAAAGCCGGCTTCGCGCAAAAGACATGCAATGTCTCTGTCCAGATGGCACCCTCCGGCGATTTTCGACCACAGCGGGGTGAGCCGATGCTGCCACTGCCGTACCGCCGCGTCGGGCGCCAATCCGTGCTCGCAGTAAATCAGCCGGCCACACGGCTTGAGGACGCGCCGCATCTCCCGCAGGGCGGCGAGAGGATCGGGAATCGTGCATAGCGAATAGGTGACGACGACCGTGTCGAAGCTCGCATCGTCGAACGGAATGCGCTCGGCCGACAGCCCCACCAGATCGACCTGGATGCCTTGCTGGCGTGCCCGTTTCGCCGCAAGGCGATGCATCTCCAGGCCGGGATCGATGCCGGTCAGCGAGGTCACCCGCGCCTTGTCGTAGTGCTCCAGGTTGCGTCCCGTGCCGATGCCGACTTCGAGCACGCGGCCGGCGGCCAGTGGAACGAGCTTGTGCCGCTGGCGCCGGACAGGCTCGACGCCGCAGGCAATGTCGATGAGGTACGGCAGCACGTGGCGCTCGTACCAGTTGGGAGCATGTGCAGGTTTGTCAGCGTCCATGAGTCCTTCGACACCCTGGCGTCAATCACCGGCCGCGGATGAGAGGGAATCCTTGACCTCGGTCAATGGTTTCCGAACTCCCAATTTTCGGCAAAAACTTCCATGGTTAAATAGATCTGTAACCAAAAGTGTAAATGCGGCTTAACGGTTCAGGTGCCCGAATGTCCAATCTTCAGACAATCAACGAATCCGAAACTCCCTACTATACGTGGACAGAGGCCATGGCGATCGGCCATCCGATGATCGATGAGGATCATCGCCACATTTTCGACATTGCCAATCGCCTGCAGGCGGAACTTCTTGAAGACCCCGAGCATTCGATCGTCGGGGAAGTGCTGGTCGAGCTGATCGAGCATACCGGGGGGCACTTCGCCCGCGAGGAAGCGTTGATGCAAGCAGCAAAATACCCGGGCTATGCCGTGCACAAGCATGAGCATGAGGTACTGATGGAAATGGTCAACGACCTTCACCATCGCTTCATGAACAGGCCCGGCAACATTACCGCCGACGTGGCGGAATTTTTCCGGAAGTCGCTCATCCCCCACTTCATGAACTGGGATATGAAACTGGGGCGGAGCATTCTTGCGGCGGAGTAGAGCTACCGTCTCATGAACAGGCGCCTTCTCCTCGGGGAAGATTGGGGCGGTGTGCCGTATGCAAAAGCCGCATTCAGTTTGAACCGCCAGCACTCCGCGTCGTGATGACATATCCGGGCTAACCCTCCCCTTGCAAGAGGGAGAGAAATCTCGTGCCGGGCTTTTGACGCGGCGCCCCTGAAACCGGTCGGCGCCCGCAAAGTCGTCAAATGCCGCCCAGGCAAAGGTACTTGATGACCAGATAATCGTCCATGCCGTACTTCGAGCCCTCGCGCCCGAGGCCGGACTGCTTGACGCCGCCGAACGGCGCCACCTCATTGGAGATCAGGCCGGTGTTGATGCCGACCATGCCGCTTTCCAGCCCTTCCGCCACGCGCCACACGCGTGCAATGTCGCGCGCATAGAAATAGGCGGCCAGTCCGAATTCGGTATCGTTGGCCATCGCAATTGCTTCCGCATCGGTCTTGAAGCGGAACAGGGGCGCCAGCGGACCGAAGGTTTCCTCTTTCGCCACCTTCATCGCGGGTGTGACGTCGGCAATGACAGTCGGCTCGAAGAAGGTGTGGCCCAGTGCATGCCGCTTGCCGCCGGTCAGGATGCGGCCGCCCTTCTCCACCGCATCCGCCACGTGCTGTTCGACTTTCTTCACCGCATCGCCATCGATCAGCGGACCCTGCGTGATGCCGGATTCGAGGCCGTTGCCGACTTTCAGCTTGCGCACCGCGTTGACCAGCTTTTCGGCGAAGGCGTCGTACACGCCGTCCTGCACATACAGCCGGTTGGCGCAGACGCAGGTCTGGCCGGCATTGCGGTACTTGGAGACGATTGCACCTTCGACGGCGGCGTCGAGATCGGCGTCGTCGAACACGATGAACGGCGCATTGCCGCCGAGTTCGAGCGAGAGTTTCTTGATGGTCGGCGCGGATTGCTGCATGAGCAGGCGTCCCACTTCAGTGGAACCGGTGAAGCTCAATTTGCGCACCGTCGGGTTGGAGGTCATTTCGCCGCCGATGGCGCGCGCGTCGCCGGTAATCACGGAGAACACGCCGGCCGGCACACCCGCGCGCTCGGCCAGCACCGCCATCGCCAGCGCGGAAAATGGCGTGCCTTCCGCCGGTTTCACGATGATGGGACATCCGGCGGCCAGCGCGGGCCCGACCTTGCGCGTGATCATCGCTGCCGGGAAGTTCCAGGGCGTGATCGCGGCACAGACGCCGATCGGCTCCTTCGTCACGACCAGGCGGCGATCCGCCCACGGCGATTGCAGGGTGTCGCCCGCTACGCGCTTGGCCTCCTCGGCAAACCATTCGATGAAAGATGCCGCATAGGCGATTTCGCCTCGCGCTTCGGCCAGCGGCTTGCCCTGCTCAATCGTCATGATTATCGCCAGGTCATCGGCATTGGCGAGCATCAGGTCGTTCCACTTGCGCAGGATGGCGCTGCGCTCTTTCGCCGTCTTCGCGCGCCAGCCCCGCCATGCATCGTCGGCGGCGACGATCGCGCGGCGCGTCTCGTCGGCGCCCATGTCGGGTACGTGGCCGATGGTTTCACCGGTGGCGGGATTGGTGACGGGGAAGCTCTTGCCGCTGTCGGCGTCGCACCACTTCCCGTTGAGGTAGGCCTGCTGGCGCAGCAGCGAGGGATCTTTCAGTTGCAGCATGGGATTGCTCCTTAATATTTGGCGGCGGCCTTGTTGCGCCTGCGCAGCCATTCCAGCGTCAGCAGCAGGCAGGTCGAGAACACGATGAGGATGGTTGCCAGCGCAGCGATCGCCGGACTGATGTTCTCGCGGATGCCGGAGAACATCTGGCGCGGCAGCGTCGATTGGGTCGGCCCTGCCACGAACAGCGTGATGACGACTTCATCGAAGGACGTCGCGAACGCGAACAGCGCGCCGGAGATCAGGCCGGGCGCAATCACCGGCAGCGTGATCCGGAAAAAGGTGCGCAGCGGCCCTGCCCCGAGACTCAGGCTGGCGCGCACCAGGTTATGGTTGAAACCCTGAAGCGTGGCGGATACGGTGGTCACGACGAAGGGTGCGCCCAATGCGGCGTGCGCGAGGATCAGGCCCAGGTAGGTTTCGGACAGGCCGATGTCCGCGAAGAAGATGTAGATGCCGACGCCGACCACGACGACAGGCACGATCATCGGCGAAATCAGCAAGGCCATCACCAGCGACTTGCCGCGAAAGTCCGCCTTGTTCAACCCGACCGACGCCAGCGTGCCGAGGACGGTGGCCAGTGCGGTCGCAGCCGGCGCGACGATGAAACTATTCTGCGCGGCGCGGATCCAGTCGTCCGATTCGAACAGGCTGTGGTACCAGCGCAGCGAGAACGCCGGGATCGGGTAGGACAGGAAGGTACTGTCGGCAAAGGACAGCGGGATGATGACCAGGATCGGCAGCATCAGGAACAGCAGCGTCAGCGCATTCAGTCCGCGCAGGGTGAAGAACCAGGCGCGTTCCGCGAAGGACTGGTAAGGGGCGAATGTGGGCAAGAAAGTTTTCATTGCATATCCTGTTTCATTGTGGCGTGGCGGCGGGACGGGGCGGCGCCCTCATCCCATGCTCACCTCCATCTTCGCGAAGCGGCGGTACACGCTGTACAGCAGCAGCGTCGCGGCCAGCAGCAGCGCGCCGAGCGCGCAGGCCATGCCCCAGTTGATGGTGACGTTGATGAAGTAGGCCACGTAGTAACTGACCATCTGCTCGCTGGTGCCGCCCAGCAGCGCCGGCGTGATGTAGTAGCCGAGCGCGAGAATGAAAACCAGCAACGCTCCGGCGCCGATGCCCGGATAGGTCTGCGGGACATACACGCGCCAGAACGCCGCGAACGGATGGCTGCCGAGCGAGATGGCCGCGCGCAGGTAGGTCGGCGGAATCGACTTCATCACGCTATACAGCGGCAGGATCATGAACGGCAGCAGGATGTGCGTCATGGAGATGTAGATGCCGGTGCGGTTGAACAGCAGTTCCAGCGGCGCATTGGTGATATGCAGCGCCATCAGTGCCTTGTTCACCAGCCCTTCCGACTGCAGCAGCACCATCCATGCGGCGACGCGCACCAGGATCGAGGTCCAGAACGGGATGAGCACGAGGATCATGAACAGGTTGGCGCGGCGTTCCGGCATCGTGGACAGCCAGTACGCCAGCGGAAAGCCGAGCACCAGGCAGCACAGGGTGACGACCAGGCTGATCGCGAAGGTGCGGACGAAGATCTGCCGGTAGGCAGATTCGCTTTCGTCCATGCTGACGATCCGGCCGGTGCCGTCTTGCCGCAAATCGAGGGAGGCCAGCAGATAGTAAGGCGAATAATGCGAGCCGTTGCGCGCAATGGCCTGCCAGTAGTCGGGCTGGCCCCACTGCGCATCGATACCGATCAGCGCCTGCCGGACCTCCTGTGCACTCAGCGGCGCGCCACCATCCGCCGGTTGCAGGGGCATGGCGCGCGCCGTCTTCATGACGATGGAGCGCGCACCGGGCAATTCGACGTTGATCCGGCGGGCGACGTTGCCGGCGGTGTTCTGTTCATGCGCCACGGTCAGATCGGCGGCCAGCGCGGCATAGGCGGCATCGGGCGGCGTGCCGTTCCGGTCCCAGTTCCTGAGCGCCGCGACGGTCTGCGGCAAGCCGTCGGCGATTTCCGGATTCTCGATGGCGCGCTTGAGCAGGATGGCAATGGGCGCGATGAAGACGGTCAGCAGGAAAAGAACGAGCGGCGCGATGAGTGCGATGGCGGTCATGCGCTTGCGCAACTGCGCGCGATGCAGTTCGCGCTTGAGTTGCAGCGTCGATGGTTCGGAGCGTGGCAATTCCATGGCCGGGGCGAGCGCGGAAGTGTTCATGTCGCAATGTCAGTCAGGATGAAAAATGATGCCGCACCGCGCGGGCGGCGCGGCATCAAGCCCGCCGGTCGGGACGAGGCTGTCCCTGCCGGCTGGAGGAGACACGCCTATTTTGCGGCCCAGGCGGTGAAGCGCTGCTCCAGCTCTTCGCCGTGGTCGGTCCAGAATTTCATGTTCTGCTGCACCTGGTCCTTGACGTTGGCGGTCGAGGTCGGCAGCTGGGACAGCATCTTGTAGTCCATGCGCTTGAAGGCGTTGTTGTTCACCGGACCGTAGGCGATGTTGCCTGCATAGTGATGCTGCGCTTCCGCCGTGCTGGCGAAGGCGATGAACTTCTCGGCGAGATCCTTGTTCTTCGCGCCCTTCGGAATCACCCAGTAATCCAGGTCGTAGATGCCGCCGGTCCAGGTGATCGCCAGGTTCTTGCCCTCACGCTGCGCGGCGTCGATGCGGCCGTTGTAGACGGTCGACATCACCACGTCGCCGGCGACCAGGAATTGCGGCGGTTGCGCGCCGGCTTCCCACCACTGGATGTTGTTCTTCAGTTCATCGAGCTTCTTGAAGGCGCGGTCCACGCCGGCCTTGGTGGACAGCACGCTATAAACTTCCTTCCGCCCATCGCCGTCCGCCATCAGGGCGAATTCGAGGTTGTAGCACGCACCCGTGCGCATGCCGCGCTTGCCCGGGAATTTCCTCACGTCCCAGAAATCGGACCAACCCTTGGGAGCGGTCTTCAACTTGTCGGCGTTGTAGCCGAGCACCGTGGACCACACGAAGGCGCCGAAACCGCATTCCTGGATGGCGGCCGGGATGAATTCATCCTTCTTGCCGATCTTGCTGACATCGATGCGTTCCAGAAGTCCTTCTTCGCAGGCGCGGCCGACTTCACCGGACTCGACTTCGACCAGGTCCCAGCTCACTTTCTTAGCCTCGACCATGGCCTTGAGCTTGGCCATTTCGCCGTTGTATTCGACCACCGTGACCTTGTTGCCGGTCGATTTCTGGAATGGTTCGACATAGGCGGCCTTCTGGGCCAGGCTGTTGGCGCCGCCGAAATTGACGACGGTGAGTTCGCCGGCGTGCGCGAAGCCGGCAGCCAGTGCGGCGGCCAGCAGGACAGGTTTGAGGCTCGATTTCATGTGTTCTCCTTCTCTCGGATTGGTGTTGAACATGGATACTGCTGTGTCCCGCTAATCGTCCGGGACACCCGTGGCGCGCCTCTTCTTGTGCGGAGGCGTCGCCGTGAAACGGGTCAGTTGAATACGCGCAGGCGCTCGGGTTCGATCGCCAGCCGCACCGATGCGCCGGCATTCAGCGCCAGCGACGCGGCATCGTGCAAGGCGATCTTGACGAAGCAATCGTCCTGCTTCGTCAAGGCGCAGCGCACGCGCACGTGGTCGCCGAAATAGATCAGGTCGGAGACGGTCGCGCGGAGAGTGTTCGGCGCTTCCTGATGGCCGGCCTGCAGGCGGATGCGCTCGGGGCGCACGCAGGCGGTCACGGTCTGCCCGGGCAGCGCGGAATTGACGTTCAGTCCGCTCAACATGCTGCCGTCCGGCAGGCGCATGCCGCACTGCCCGCCGCTGGCGCTGACGACCGTGCCGCAGAGGCGGTTGTTGTCGCCGATGAATCCCGCCACGAACTGGTTCTGCGGATATTCGTAGAGTTCGTCGACCACCGCGAGCTGCTGGATCACGCCCTGGTCGAATACCGCGACGCGGTCCGACATGGTGAGCGCCTCGCTCTGGTCGTGGGTGACGTAGACAAAGGTGAGGCCGAGCCGCTGGTGCAAGGCCTTCAGTTCCAGCTGCATGTGTTCGCGCAACTGCTTGTCGAGCGCGCCGAGCGGCTCATCCATCAATACCAGCTTCGGCTCGAAGACGAGCGCGCGTGCCAGTGCGATGCGCTGCTGCTGGCCGCCCGACAGTTGCGCGGCGTAGCGGTCGCCGAACTTCCCCATCTGCACCATGTCCAGCGCCTGCTTCACTTTTGCGGCGCGCGTGCTGCTGTCGACGCCGCGCACGGTCAGCGGATACGCGACGTTCTGCGCCACCGTCATGTGCGGAAACAGCGCATAGTTCTGGAACACCATGCCGATGTTGCGCTTGTGCGGCGGCACCTTGTTGAGCAACTGACCGTCGAGACGGATTTCGCCGCCGGTGGGAAATTCGAAGCCGGCCAGCATCATCAGGCAGGTAGTCTTGCCCGAGCCGGACGGGCCGAGCAGCGTCAGGAATTCGCCGCGCTCGATGTTGAGGTCGAGGTTCTTGACGACAAGGTGTTCGCCGTCATAAGTCTTCTTGACGCCGCGGAATTCGACCAGCGTATCGGGTGTGCCGGTATGGCGCGTGCCATTGTCTGTATGGTTCACGGAAGGTCTCCTTTTATGGTGGCCGATGCGGTGCGTTGCCGCATCGGCTCTGCGGGTATCAGGCTTCCAGCATGGCGGCTTCGAGCACCGACAAGGCTTCATCCATCAATGCGTCGCTGATCGTCAGCGGGAACAAGAAGCGGATCACGTTGCCGTACACGCCGCAGATCAGGAGCAGCAGGCCTTTTTCCAGTGCCAGTGCCTGCACCTTCTTCGTGAACTCGGCGTCGGCTTCGGTCGTGCCCGGCTTCATGAATTCCACGGCGACCATCGCGCCCAGGCCGCGCACGTCGCCGATCTGCGGCACGCGCTTGCGCAGGCTGTGCAGGCGCTCCTTCAATTGCAGCCCCAGCCGTTCCGCGCGCGCCGTCAGTCCTTCTTCCTCGATCACCTCGAGCACGGCGAGCGCCGAGGCGACGGCGAGCGGGTTGCCGGCATAGGTGCCGCCGAGGCCGCCGGGCGCCGGCGCATCCATGATCTCGGCACGTCCGCAGACGGCGGAGAGCGGCATGCCGCCGGCCAGGCTCTTGGCCATCGTCATCAGGTCGGGAATCACGTCATAGTGTTCCATGGCAAACAGCTTGCCGGTGCGGGCAAAACCGGTCTGCACTTCGTCGGCGATGAGCAGGATGCCGTGCTGGTCGCACAGCGTGCGCAGCGCCTGCATGAATTCGACGGGGGCCGGGTAGAAACCGCCCTCGCCCTGCACCGGCTCCAGGATGATTGCCGCGACGCGCTTCGGCTCCACATCGGACTTGAACAGGGTCTGCAAGGCGTTGAGCGAGTCTTCCGTGCTGACGCCGTGCGCGGCAATCGGGAACGGCGCGTGGTACACCTCGCCGGGGAACGGTCCGAAACCGATCTTGTACGGCGCCACCTTCCCGGTGAGCGCCATGCCCATCATGGTGCGGCCATGGAAGCCGCCGCTGAAGGCGATGACGCCGGAACGGCCGGTCGCTGCACGGGCGATCTTGATCGCGTTTTCCACGGCTTCGGCACCGGTCGAGAACAATGCTGTCTTTTTGGCATGGTCGCCCGGCGTGATCGCGTTGATGCGTTCCGCCAGTTCGACGTAACTCTCATAGGGAACGATCTGATAGGCGGTATGCGTGAATTTTCCGAGCTGCTGCTCGATCGCATTCATCAGCTTCGGATGACGATGGCCGGTATTGAGGACCGCGATGCCGGCGGCGAAATCGATATAGCGGCGGTTCTCGACGTCCCAGATTTCCGCATTGGACGCGCGCTCGGCGTAGAACTGGCACATCACGCCCACGCCGCGCGGGGTGGCGATATCCTTGCGCTTTTGCAAATCAGCGTTTTTCATGTCTTCTCCAAACGTGTTGTGGGAGAGATACTAAGGCCGCTTTGGCGCTACAATGTAGATCCACTTTGAATTATTCGATGGTGCCACTTTGCGCGTCGCAGCCCTTTCCGATTTCCTGCTCCAGCGCATCGACCGCGGCAGCGGCATGCCGATGAACCGCCAGCTCTACCAGGTGGTCCGCGAAGCCATCCTAGAACGCGTGATGCCGGTCGGCCTGCAACTGCCCTCTTCGCGCGACCTCGCGCGCGAACTGAAGATCTCGCGCAATACCGTCACCCATGCTTATGATCAGCTGATGGCCGAGGGCTATCTCGAAACCCGCAAGGGCGCGGGCACTTTCATTGCCGATACCGTGCCGGACCAGATTCCGGAAGCCGACGAGGCCAGCGCACAGGATGCGCGACAGGCCAGCAGCGCCGGCCTGTCGGAGCGCGGCGCGCAACTGATCCGCCATGCGGGCGCGTACAAGCTGCAATGGGGCGCGTTCATGCCCGGCGTGCCGGACGTCAGCGCCTTTCCGAACAAGGTGTGGAGCCGCCTGCAGAACAAGCACTGGCGGCGTTCCCGGCCCGAGCTGCTGACCTACGGGCATGGCGGCGGCTACCTGCCCTTGCGCGAAGCGATTGCCGAGTACCTGCGCGTGGCGCGCTCGGTCAATTGCACCGCGGATCAGGTCATCGTCACTTCCGGCATCCACCAGTCGATCGACCTTGCGTCCCGGCTGCTTGCGGACGTCGGCGACCGTGCCTGGGTGGAAGATCCCTGTTACTGGGGCACGCGCAATGTGCTCACCTCGCTCAATCTGAAACCCGTGCCGATCGCGGTCGACGCCGAAGGAATTTGCCCCGGCAATGCGGACCTGCGTCACCCGCCGCGCTTCATCCACGTCTCGCCTTCGCACCAGTATCCGCTCGGCCAGGTGATGAGCCTGTCGCGCCGGCGCATGCTGCTCGAATACGCGGCGAAGCACAACATCTGGGTCATGGAAGACGATTACGACAGCGAATTCCGCTACGCGAGCCGTCCGCTGGCTTCGCTGCAGGGCATGGACACCCATGATCGCGTGATCTATTTCGGTTCGTTCAGCAAGACGCTGTTTCCGGGGTTGCGCATCGGCTTCATCGTGGTGCCGCAGGCGCTCGCCGATTCATTCGCGACCGGCTTGTCCGACCTGTACCGTTGCGGACAGTCCTTCACGCAGGCGATCCTGGCCGAATTCATGACGGAGGGACATTTCGCCTCGCACATCCGGCGCATGCGCGTGCTGTACGCCGAACGGCTGAACCTGCTGCTGGAGGCCATCGAGCGCAATTTCGGCGGCGAACTGACCATCTCGGGAGACAACGCCGGCCTGCACCTTGTGCTGCTCCTGCCGGACCACTGCGACGATGCGGCGCTCTGCCGCGCCGCACAGGAACAAGGCATCATCGCGCGCCCTCTCTCGCGTTATTACATGAAACCCTCGCGGGCGAAAAAGGGCCTGCTTCTCGGGTATGCCTGCGTGCCCCATGCACAGGTCGGGCCGGCATTCGACCGCCTGTCGCAACTCATACGCCGGCACATCGCCTGAATCGGGCGTAAAGACTGGTGCAGCGCAAACCCATGCAGCCTGCAATCCGCTAATATGTGCCACACACCATCACCCGAAACGCCGCTCATAGCCGCCATCATGAATCAGGAAGCCAGCACCGCAGCGCCGCAGGACCGGATCGTATCCATCCTCGAGCAAGGCGCAGCCGAACCGGGAGGCTTGCTTCCCTCCCTTCACGCCATCCAGGACGCTACAGGATTCATACCGGAGGAATGCATCGCGAATATCGCGCGTGCATTCAACCTTTCCCAAGCCGAGGTCCATGGCGTGATCACCTTCTATCACGATTTCCGCACGACGCCGCCGGCGAAACACGCCGTGAGGATTTGCCGCGCGGAGGCATGCCAAAGCATGGGCGCGGAAAAACTGCTCGCGCATGCGGTACAGGCGCTCGGATGCGGTCTGCATGAAAAGACTCCCGACGGCATGTTCTCGCTCGAACCCGTGTACTGTCTCGGCCACTGTGCGTGTTCGCCGGCCATCATGCTCGATGGCGCGATGCACGCGCGGGTGACGCCGGAGCGCTTCGATCAGCTCGTCGCCAGCGTGAAGGAAGGCACATGACAATCCGGATCTTCGTGCCGCGCGACGCCACTGCGCTTGCACTCGGTGCGCAGGAGGTGGCGGAGGCAATCGCAGCGGAGGCGCATCGCCGGCAGATGAATGTGCAGATCGTGCGCAACGGCACGCGCGGCATGCTGTGGCTGGAGCCGCTGGTCGAGGTGCAGACGCCGGCCGGGCGTATCGGCTTCGGACCGGTGCAAGCCGCCGACGTGGCGTCGCTGTTCGACGCAGGGTTCCATTCCGGGCATGCGGTGCATCCGCTCGCCGTCGGTCTGGTGGAACGCATCCCCTATTTTCGCAATCAGCAGCGCCTCACCTTCGCGCGTGCCGGCATCACCGATCCGCTGTCGTTGTCGGATTATGAATTCCACGGTGGCTATGAAGGCTTGCGCGAGGCGCTCAAGCTGGACAGCGCTGCCATCGTCGATGCGATCGGTGAGTCCGGCCTGCGCGGACGCGGCGGCGCGGCGTTCCCGGCCGGTATCAAATGGAAGACGGTGCTGGACGCGCCGGCGGCGCAGAAGTACGTGGTCTGCAATGCCGATGAGGGCGATTCCGGCAGCTTCGCCGACCGCATCCTGATGGAAGCCGACCCGTTCGCGCTGATCGAAGGTATGACGATTGCGGCCATCGCAGTTGGCGCGAGCAAGGGATACATCTATGTGCGCAGCGAATATCCGCACGCCATTGACGCGCTCAACGCAGCCATCGACATCGCCCAGGACAAGGGATATCTCGGCGACGACGTGCTGGGCTCGGGAAAATCTTTCCACCTGCAGGTGCGCAAGGGGGCCGGCGCGTATATCTGCGGCGAGGAAACCGCCTTGCTGGAAAGCCTCGAAGGCAAGCGCGGCATCGTGCGCGCCAAGCCGCCGCTGCCGGCGCTGCATGGCCTGTTCGGCAAGCCGACCATCGTCAACAATGTGCTGACGCTTGCAAGCGTGCCGGTGATCCTCGCCAGGGGCGCGGCACATTACCGGGAATTCGGCACCGGACGCTCGCGCGGCACCCTGCCGATCCAGCTTGCCGGCAACATCAAGCGCGGCGGCCTGATCGAAGTGCCGTTTGGCGTGCGTCTGCGCGACATCCTGTTCGACTATGGCGGTGGCACGGCGTCCGGCCGTCCGATCAAGGCGGTGCAGGTCGGCGGTCCGCTCGGCGCCTACCTGCCCGAGGCCCATTGGGACATGCCGCTCGACTATGAAACCTTCGCCGGATTCGGTGCAGTGCTCGGCCATGGCAGCATCGTGGTGCATGACGACAGCGCGGACATGGCAAAGCTGGCGCGTTACGCGATGGAATTCTGCGCCATCGAGTCCTGCGGCAAATGCACGCCATGTCGCATTGGTTCTACGCGCGGCGTCGAGGTTATGGACCGGATCATCGCCGGCAAGGACCGGCCGCAGCAAATCCACCTCCTGCGCGATTTGTGCGACACCATGCTGCATGGCTCGCTATGCGCCATGGGCGGCATGACGCCCTACCCTGTCCTGTCGGCGCTGCACCATTTTCCGCAGGATTTCGGCCAGGAGAAATGATGAGGGAAACCATACTGAAGCGCGATTTCGGCACGCCGGCCCGCGTCTCCAACGAAACCGTCACCCTGGAGATCGACGGTGTCGAAGTGACGGTTCCGGCCGGCACCTCGGTCATGCGCGCAGCCGCCGAGAGCGGCATCAACATCCCGAAACTCTGCGCTACCGACAGCCTGGAAGCCTTCGGTTCCTGCCGCCTGTGCCTCGTCGAAATCGAGGGACGCAAGAGTTATCCAGCTTCCTGCACCACGCCGGTCGAGCCGGGCATGAAGGTGCGCACGCAGACGCCAAAACTGCAAGCCTTGCGCAAGGGCGTGATGGAACTCTACATCTCCGACCATCCGCTCGACTGCCTCACCTGCCCGGCCAACGGCAACTGCGAGCTGCAGGACATGGCTGGCGTGGTCGGCCTGCGGGAAGTGCGCTACGGCTTCGATGGTGCCAATCACCTCGACAGCAGGAAAGACGAATCGAATCCGTACTTTACTTTCGATCCGTCGAAGTGCATCGTGTGCAGCCGCTGCGTGCGCGCTTGCGAGGACATCCAGGGCACGTTCGCGCTGACGATTTCCGGCCGCGGTTTCGAATCGCGGGTGTCGCCCGGGCGCAACCAGCCCTTCATGGACTCCGAATGCGTATCCTGCGGCGCCTGCGTCGAGGCGTGCCCTACTGCCACGCTGATGGAAAAGACCGTCATCCGGCTTGGACAGGCGGAACACAGTATTACCACTACCTGCGCCTACTGCGGTGTCGGCTGTTCGCTGCGCGCCGAGATGAAGGGCAATGAAGTCGTGCGCATGGTGCCGCACAAGGACGGCAAGGCCAACGAGGGGCATGCCTGCGTGAAGGGGCGTTTTGCGTGGGGCTACGCGACGCACAAGGACCGCATCACGAAGCCGATGATCCGCCGCAAGATCAGCGATCCCTGGCAGGAAGTGTCGTGGGACGAGGCGCTCGATTACGCGGCGTCGGAGTTCAGACGCGTCCAGGCGAAATACGGCAGGGATGCGGTCGGCGGCATCGTCTCCTCGCGCTGCACGAACGAGGAAGACTACCTCATGCAGAAGCTGGTGCGCGCCGCCTTCGGTAACAACAACGTCGACAATTGCGCCCGCGTCTGCCATTCGCCGACGGGTTACGGATTGAAGCAGACGCTGGGCGAATCAGCCGGTACGCAGACCTTCAAGTCAGTCGAACAATCGGACGTGATCATGGTGATCGGCGCCAATCCGACCGATGGCCATCCGGTGTTCGCCTCTCGCCTGAAGCGGCGGCTGCGAGAAGGAGCAAGGCTGATTGTCATCGATCCGCGCCGCATCGACCTGGTGAAAGCGCCGCACATTGCGGCGGACTACCATCTGCAACTCAAGCCGGGCACGAACGTCGCCGTCATCAGCGCGCTGGCGCATGTGATCGTGACCGAAGGTCTGCTGACCGAGGCATTCATCGCGCAACGTTGCGAGGAAAAATCCTTCGCACAGTGGAAGGCGTTCGTCGCGCTGCCCGAAAACTCGCCGGAAGCGATGGAAGCCGTCACCGGCGTTCCGGCGCGGATGATGCGCGATGCCGGGCGTCTTTATGCGACCGGCGGTAACGCAGCCATCTATTACGGGCTTGGCGTGACCGAGCACGCGCAGGGATCGACCATGGTGATGGGCATCGCCAACCTCGCGATGGCGACCGGCAATGTCGGCCGCGAAGGCGTGGGTGTGAACCCGCTGCGAGGCCAGAATAATGTGCAGGGCTCATGCGACATGGGCTCCTTCCCGCATGAACTGCCGGGCTATCGGCATGTGTCCGACGCGACGGCGCGCATGCAGTTCGAAGCCGCCTGGGGTGTGGAACTCCAGCCGGAGCCGGGGCTGCGCATTCCGAACATGTTCGACGCCGCGCTGCATGGCAGCTTCAAGGGCCTGTACTGCCAGGGCGAAGACATCGTGCAGTCGGATCCGAATACTCAGCACGTCGCTGCGGCGCTGGCAGCGATGGAATGCATCGTCGTGCAGGATATCTTCCTGAACGAGACCGCGAAATATGCACACGTGCTGTTGCCCGGTTCGTCATTCCTTGAAAAGGACGGCACCTTCACGAACGCCGAGCGCCGCATCTCGCGCGTGCGCAAGGTCATGCCGCCGAAGGCCGGCTATGCCGACTGGGAAGTGACGATGCATCTGGCGAAGCGGCTCGGCTATGACATGCATTACAAGCACCCTTCCGAGATCATGGACGAGATCGCCCGGCTGACACCGACTTTCCGTGGCGTCAGTTACGGGAAGCTTGACCGTCTCGGCAGCATCCAGTGGCCGTGCAATGACGATGCGCCGGGGGGGACACCGATCATGCACAAGGAGCAGTTCGTGCGCGGCAAGGGCCGCTTCATGATCACGAAATATGTAGCGACGGATGAGAAGGTCACGCGCAAGTATCCGCTGATCCTCACCACCGGCCGCATCCTGTCGCAATACAACGCCGGCGTGCAGACGCGCCGCACGGACAACGTGCGCTGGTATCCGGAGGACCGGCTAGAGATCCATCCTCATGATGCGCAGGAGCGCGGCATCAAGGACGGCGATTGGGCCGGCGTGCAGAGCCGTGCCGGCGATACGGTCCTGCGTGCGCTGGTCACCGAACGCGTTCAACCTGGCGTGGTATACAGCACCTTCCATTTCCCCGAATCCGGTGCGAACGTGATCACCACCGACAACTCCGATTGGGCCACCAACTGCCCCGAGTACAAGGTGACGGCGGTACAGGTCATGCCGGTGACGCACCCGTCCGCATGGCAGCAGCATTTCTCGGAATTCAGCCGCACGCAACTGGGTCTTCATCATGCCGCCGCGCCGGCAGGAAGCGAGTGACAAGGCATGGACGATCTGGAAACCATCGAACGCCGGTCGGATCGTCGTCCGGTCAAGCGCCTGCGCGGCGGAACGTGGATGGATGCGCACGACGAGTTGGCCGAGGAAGTGCCGATCGCACTGGAATACAACGGCATTTCGCACGCCGTCATGCTCGCCACACCGGCTGACCTGGAGGAATTCGCACTGGGATTTTCCCTCAGCGAAGGAGTGATCGCATCGCCGCGGGAGTGCCATGACATGGCAACTTCGCGCGGCGACGCAGGCATCACATTACATATCACCATCGGCAACGCAGCCTTCGCGCGACTGAAGGAGCGTCGCCGCAACCTGGTCGGGCGCACCGGCTGCGGCCTCTGCGGTACGGAAAGCCTGGAACATGTGCTTCGACCGCTTCCGTGCCTTGCGCAACCCCGGCCGCTGTCGCCGGCGGGCATCCGCCGCGCCCTCGCCGGCCTCGACGCCCTGCAGCCGCTCAACCGCATGACCGGCGGCACGCATGCCGCCGCCTGGTGCGCGCCGGACGGCGAACTGCGGCTCGCCTTCGAAGACGTAGGCCGCCACAATGCACTCGATAAGCTGATCGGGGCGATGGCGAAGTCACGCATGGATTTTGCGGACGGTTTTGTGTTGATCACGAGTCGTGCCAGCGTGGAGATGGTGCAGAAGGCAATCACGGTGGGAATACCGGCGCTGGTGGCGATTTCGGCGCCCACGGCACTGGCTGTACGCGTCGCGCAGGAGCATGGCATGACATTGATTGCCTTCGCGCGTGGCGGCGATTTCGTGGCTTATGCGAATCGCGGAAACATCGAGGCGGAATAGCAATATGGATAGTCGAAACCTTGTAAAAATGGCCAACCAGATCGGCGACTATTTCGAGGCCTGGCCCGACCGGACGGAAGCGTCGCTGGAGATCGTCAGCCACCTGCGCAGGTTCTGGGCGCCTGCCATGCGCAGCGAGCTGCTGCGGCATGTGGACGAGCACCATGGCGAAGGTTTGAAGGACATGGTCCTGGCTGCGATCACGCTGCATCGCGACAAGCTGGAAGCACGGGCGTGAATTTCCCGCGCGGCAGTATCAGGCTATCGTCCTGCCTCCGCCGCGCGCCACCACGATGCGACGTTTCCCCAGGGCCTTGGCTTCATACATCGCGTCGTCGGCGCAGTGGAATATCGCCTTGCCGGTGGTCCCGGAATCCGGGAAGCCGGCTACACCGATGCTGGCCGAAATGGTCATCGATACATCGTCGATGACGTAGGGCGTCGAAAGGCTGTCCACCAGTTTGCGTGCGACGCCGGCGGCATCCTCGATGGCGGCGTCGATCAGCACCAGGGCGAATTCGTCTCCGCCCAGGCGCGCTGCCAGGTCGGACTCGCGGATACCCGTCTCCAGACGCTCGGCCACCATGCACAGCAGCTTGTCGCCGGTTGCGTGGCCGTGTTCGTCATTGATGTTCTTGAAGCCGTCGAGATCGATATAAAGCACGGCAAGGCAGGAGCCGTTGCGCTGGCAGAGCGCGAGCTGCTTCTCGACGATCTCGGCGATCAAGGCACGATTCGGCAGACCCGTGAGCACATCGTGCCTGGCCTGGTGCTGCGCCTCGATCAACATTCCCGATGCTTTTACCAGCGATGCGCCCACTTCATCCGCTTCCTTCAGGTGAAGAGGCGGCACGACCACCTTCTTTCCCGCGCCGAGCGCCAATGCCGGCACGCGCAAACCGCGCACCGAGCGCGCAATGCGGCCACCGACCCACCATGCCACCCCGAGGCTGCACGAGAGCAGAATCGCGGCGGCAACGATGAGCCAGGACAGCGTCCGCCGCAGTTCGTGCTCCAGTGTGCTGGTCGGGATATCGATCGCAATCGTCCAGTTCGATACCGAGGACCGGCTGAATACCGTCACTGCCGGAATCCCTTCGACGGTGAGGCGTTCGAAAGCCCCTTCCCTGGCGCTGGCGATCTGCTGGCGCAAAAGAGGCATGCCTTGCTTGCCGACGGCGCGCGCATCGTCGCGGGTGCTGGCAATGATCGTTCCGTTGCCGTCGAAAATGATTCCCCGCCAGTCCGCCGGAAGGTTTTGGCGGTGCAGGAGCCTGATGAAGCGCTCCGCAAAGATGCCGGAACTGAGAGCGCATGGATCGACGCCTGGGCAATGCACCGGAACGCCGATCGCGATCGCGGGCCGTCCGAAGATGGGGCCATAGAACAGGTCCGACACCATTGGCTTGCGGGTCATTGCCATGGGCGCCAGGGGCACGGTGCGCGAACGTACGGGAAGTTTTGTGCCATAGGCCTGGCTGGTATTGATCAGTTGGCCGCCGCGGAGATCGCTGAGCACGATGTTGTCGCCAAACTGGTGCCGAAGGACGTCCCTTGCCTGGCCATAAAACGCCGCGAGGTCGTTCGATGCCAGGTAAGGCGAAGTGCCGAGCGCATTCAGGGAAGCGGTAATGGTCGCCAGATCGCCGTCGAGCACGGCCGCCATGGCATGGACCGTCGCGAGGGAATTGCGCGCAAGCTGCTCGCGGGCTCGCTGGTAGTCATGAAAGATCAGCAGTGCGGCCATGACGACTGCCGGGATCACGCAGCCCATGACAAGAAGCGCAAGCTGCGAGCGAATGGAAGGGCTCTTGCTCATGTGCATTTGCGGTGGACGTCCGTGACGAGGGAAAGATCGCACACGCAGCGTCAACCGCTAAAACATCGATTTCCCATTCTACATTACCTTATGGAAATATTTCATTGTTGTCGAACAAATGCACTACAGCATCCATTCGAAAGGCAGGAGCGATAACAGGAATATGCCCGCGCGCTGCCAGAACCCGGTACCCGGTTCGGTATCGTGGCGGAGCACTTCGCCGTCCCGCCGTTCGAGCCAGTAGAGGCTGCCATCCTCCGTGAGGCGGACTTCATAGGCGCTGAATGGCACGCGCTGGGTGAAAGCGTCAGCGATCTGGTTCGCCAGCGCGGGGCTTTCGATGATGAAGCCCAGTTCCGTGTTCAGACGGGCCGAGCGCGGATCGAAATTGAAGGAGCCGATGAAGACCCGGGAGCGGTCGACCGCGAATGTTTTCGCATGCAGGCTGGAACCGGACGAACCCGACGACAGGCCGCGTTCGCGCCGGCCTTGCGGCTCCGGCCCGATCCGTTTCAGTTCGAACAGGCGGATACCGGCCGCGAGCAGTTCCTTGCGCCGCTTCGCATAGCCGGCATGTACCACGCTGACATCCGTCGCTTCCAGTGCGTTGGTCAGTACGCTGATTTTCACGCCGCGCCGGGCCATCGCGGCAAACGTCGCGACGCCGCTTGCCGTGGGCACGAAATAGGATGAAACGAGCTCAACCTCGCTCGCCGGTTCTCCGATCGCCTGTTTGAGCTTGTCCGGAAACTGGTCTTCGCGGGACGCTTTTCCGAGCCCTTTGCCGGGGCTGTCGCTGATGATCTGTGTACGCGCCCATTCGAAGGGGAGCTTACCCGTGAGCAGGCCGCGTTCGAACGACGATTCGTGCACCGTACGAAGGTACGCCATGGCCTGTGGACTGTTTGAGACGCGCGATGCGGCAGGTTGCACCTGCGGTCCATGCACCTCACTGGACCGCGGCAGCAGCCGGTCGACGGGATAGGACGAGCCGCTGGCCCAGTAGCGATCGAAATCACGGGAAACTGCGCCGACGATCGGGCCGACCGCGAGCACGTCGAGGTCGGCGAACAGGACATCATTGGTCGCGTCGAAATAGGCGTCGCCGATGTTGCGTCCGCCGATGATCGTTGCCTGGTTGTCGGCCGTGAACGACTTGTTGTGCATGCGCCGGTTCAGTCGCGAGAAATCGGTGAGATAGCCGAACCAGCGCATGGAGCGCTGCACGAAGGGATTGAACAGGCGCACTTCGATGTTGGGATGGGCATCCAGTGCCGCGAGCACCGGATCAAGCCCGGCCGTGTTGTTGTCGTCCAGCAGGAGCCGCACTCGCACGCCGCGGTCGGCGGCATGGCGCAGGGCGTCGAACAGCAAGGCGCCGGTCATGTCATTGCGCCAGATATAGGACTGTACGTCCAGCGCGCGCTCCGCTGTCTGCGCCAGCAGCGACCGTGCTGCGAAGGCATCCCGCCCGCTACGCAAGGGGTAAATGCCGGAGGTGCCCGGATGCGCCGCCACCAGCGGGCCCATGGTGCGGCCGAGCGGCGTCTGCGCGGTATCCGCAATTACCGCCGTCACGCTCCTTCCCTCCAGTGACGGCAGGCTGGCGCACCCCGTGATGAACCCGGCGCACAGGATGGCGGCGAGCAGGCGGAACGGCCTGTTCCGGCGCGCGGGAGCCGCCTTCGCGGGAGGGCTGTTCTCCGTAGACAGGGCACATGTGCGCATAGCGGGAGCGAGGCCGTGTTCCTGGTGCAATGGCGGGCAAGGACGCGTGGCGCGACCGTTCGCTCCTCGCCCCTCTTTTCAGCTTATCGCGTTTCGACAGACGGTCAACCGCGGCCTTGCTGATGAAATTCAAGCTTTCGTCAGGACTGGTGGTCCGGAGCATCTGCCACGGATAGCTTATAATAAGCTTTGCTTACTAATTGGTTGAGAGAAATTAAATGGAGCGTCCCCAAGAAGGCTTCGGCTTCCTCCTTGCCGATCTTTCACGTCTCATGCGCCAGGCCTTCCAGCAGCGCACCGGCGCCAGCAACCTTACGCTCGCCCAGGCACGGGTGCTGCTCTACGTCGCGCGCCACGAAGGCATTCGCCAGGTCGAACTTGCGGGATTGCTCGAAGTGCAGCCGATCACGCTCGCGCGCCTGATCGATCACCTGCACGAGGAAGGGCTGGTCGAGCGGCGCAACGATCCGTCCGATCGCCGCGCCTACCACCTGCATCTTACGCCCGCCGCCACGCCACGACTGCAGGCCCTCCGCGAAGTTGTCGCCGAGGTTCGCGCCGACGCCTTGCGCGGTGTCGATCCGGAAGCCGCCGCGCTCGTCCTTGCCACCTTGCATACGATGCGCGACAACCTTCTTTCGCTTCCCCGTACCGCTACCGGAGGGACTGAACGATGACACAAGCCATTCAGGCCGAACAGCACGCCATGGCGGCGGCCCGCTCGCGCAAGCTGCGCATGAGGCGCTGGCTGTTGCTGGTCGTGATCCCGTTGATTGCCGCGATTGCAGGGGGCGTCGTCTACCTGAAGGGCGGCCGCTTCGTGGAAACCGACAATGCGTATGTCAAGGCGGACAAGATTCCGGTGAGCGCCGAAGTGTCGGGCGCGGTAAAGGAAGTGCTTGTCGGGGAAAACCAGAAAGTCGCGGCCGGCCAGGTGCTGTTCCGTCTCGACCCGGCGTCGTTCCAGGTCGCAGTGGCGAAGGCCGAGGCGAAACTGGCGCAGGTGCGGACCGACCTCGCGGCGCTCAAGGCGAGCTACCGCCAGAAGCAGGCGGAAATCACGCTGGCGCGCACACGGCACGCCTTCGCGCTGCGCGAGCAGAGAAGGCAGGCCGACCTCGCGGCGCGCAATTTCATCTCGACAGCACGGCTGGACGAAGCCAGGGAGAATGCCGATATCGCCGCGCAGCAGATCGCCACGCTCGAGCAGGACCTGAAGCGCATCGCCGAATCCCTCGGCGGCAGCGTCGACGCACCCGTGGAACAGCATCCGAGCTACCTGGCCGCGCAGGCGGAACTACAGCAGGCGAAGCTTGACCTCTCGCGTGTCGACGTACGCTCGTCCGTGCCGGGCATCGTCAGCAAGCCGCCCAAGCCCGGCCAGTTTGTTGCGGCCGGAAGCACGGCGATGGCGCTGGTAGCCGGCAACAACCTGTGGATCGAAGCCAACTTCACCGAGACCGACCTGACGAACGTCGTACCGGGACAGGCGGTCACCATCCGTGTCGATACCTATCCGGATGTCGAATGGCGCGGCGTGGTCGAAAGCTTGAGCCCGGCCACGGGCGCCGAGTTTTCCATCATCCCGGCGCAGAACGCGACCGGCAACTGGGTGAAGATCGCGCAGCGCGTGCCCTTGCGCATCAGGTTCGACGACAAGCCGAACCTGCCGCAGTTGCGCGCCGGGTTGTCCACCACGGTGGAAATCGATACCGGACACCATCGCCGCCTGTTCGGTTTTTCGCTGTGAGAGTGAAGCATGAGCGCCGGCCATCCTGAAGAAACGCATCGCGGGCTGGTCACGGTCTCCGTGATGCTGGCCACGATCATGCAGGCGCTCGACACCACCATCGCCAACGTCGCCCTGCCGCACATGCAGGGCTCCATGAGCGCGACCCAGGACCAGATCTCCTGGGTACTCACCTCCTATATCGTGGCGGCGGCCATCTTCATGCCGCTCACCGGTTTCCTGAGCGCGCGCTTCGGCCGCAAGCGGATTTTCATGTGGGCCGTGGTCGGCTTCACGATTGCATCCATGATGTGCGGCGCGGCGCAGAGCCTGACGCAGATCGTGCTGTTCCGCCTGTTGCAGGGCGTGTTCGGCGCCAGTCTGGTGCCATTGTCGCAATCGGTGCTGCTCGACACCTATCCGCGCGAGCAGCATGGATCGGCGATGGCGCTGTGGGGCGTGGGCGTGATGGTCGGCCCCATCCTCGGTCCGACGCTCGGCGGCTGGCTGACCGAATACTACAACTGGCGCTGGGTGTTCTACATCAACCTGCCCTTCGGGCTGCTGGCCTGGCTCGGACTCGCCGCCTATGTGCACGAGACCGAGATCGATCGCTCGCGCCGCTTCGACCTGCTCGGTTTTGCCTTCCTCAGCGTCAGCATCGGAGCGCTGCAGATGATGCTCGATCGCGGCGAATCGCTCGACTGGTTCTCGAACCGCGAAGTGATCATCGAGGCCATCCTGGCCGGCTTGTGCTTCTATCTTTTCATCGCGCACATCTTCACCGACGAGCATCCGTTCATCGAGCCCTCGCTGTTCAAGGACCGCAACTTCAGCGTCGGGCTGGTTTTCATCTTCATCGTCGGCATCATCCTGCTGGCCACGATGGCCCTGCTGCCGCCCTTCCTGCAGAACCTGATGGGTTATCCGGTGATCGACGTCGGCTACCTGCTGGCGCCGCGCGGCGTGGGCACCATGATTGCGATGATGGTAGTCGGAAAACTGTCGGGCAAGGTCGACGTCCGCTACAAGATTTTCCTCGGATTGATGCTCACCAGTCTGTCGCTGTGGGAAATGACGCATTTCAACACGGACATCACCGGCTGGGATGTGGTGCGTACTGGTATCACGCAGGGGCTGGGGCTCGGCTTCATCTTCGTGCCGCTGTCGACCATCACGTTCTCGACGCTTGCACCGCGTTACCGCAACGAGGGTACGTCCCTATTCAGCCTGGTGCGCAATATCGGCAGCAGCATCGGCATTTCGGTGGTGATCACCATGCTGTCGCAGAACCTGCAGGCCAACCATGCCGCGCTGGCGGACTACATCAACCCGTTCAGCCTGGCATTGCGGCAGGCGGCTGAATCGGGTGCGATCAATCTTGATTCCGCGCAGGGCCTGGCGGCGCTCAATGGCGAAGTGACAAGGCAGGCTGCGACCCTGGCCTACCTGCAGGATTTCCGCCTGATGATGTGGATCACGCTGGCCGCCCTGCCATTGATTTTCCTCTTGCGCGCGCCGGCGAAGAAGGCGCCGGGCGAGGTCCATGCCGCGCTCGATTAAGGGAACGTCCGGACGTCTGCTCAAGCGCGGTTCACAGTACCGCGCCTCATGACTGTCCGCGTGCTGCACGGAAAATTTCCGTGTTTTTCGTGCTTTCCGAGGACAAGATTTTTCACCCTCTCCGATAACACCGCGCGCGTTCACATCTGTGGCGCGCGGAAGGATTCCAGCCACTTGCGGACGCGGCCTGCGTCCGCGGCGCGGCCATACTTGCCCTTTGCGTCAAGGAATACCATCACGATGGCACGGCCCTGGATCATGGTCTGCATGACCAGGCAGCGCCCTGCTTCGGAAATGTAGCCGGTCTTCTGCAGCACGATTTCCCAGCCCGGATTGGCGATCAGGCGGTTGGAATTCCGGTATTGCAGCGACGGCCCGCCCGGCTCGACTTCGTATTCGCGGTTGGTGGAATATTCACGAATGACTGGATGCTTCTGGGCCGCCATCACGAGCTTGGCAAGATCGCGCGCGCTCGACACGTTCTCGCTGGAGAGCCCTGTCGGCTCCACGTAATGCGTGTCGTTCATGCCGAGTTCCTTCGCCTTGGCGTTCATGGCGCGCACAAATACCGCAAGACCGCCAGGATAGTTGCGTCCAAGCGCGGAGGCCGCACGGTTTTCCGAGCTCATGAGCGCGATGTGCAGCATATCGGCGCGCGTCAGCCGGGAGCCGATGCGCAGGCGCGACGAGGTGTGCTTGATCCGGTCGATATCGTCGGCCGTCACTTCCAGCACCTCATGCATGTCCAGATGGGCCTCGACCACCACCAGCGCCGTCATCAACTTGCTGATGGAGGCAATCGGCTGCACCGTGCTCGAATTCTTCTCGAACAATATTCTGGCGGTGGCCGGATCCCAGACCAGGACCGCGCTCGAAAGAAGGTCGAGCCGGCCCGAATGTGGGGACTGCTGCCGCGCATCCTTCGGAGCCGCCGCAAAAGCAGCCGGGTTCGATACAGCCTTCTTTCGCCGGACCGTCCGGGCTTTGGCGCGCCGCGCCGGGGATGCGCGCGGAATAGCCCTTGCGGCGCGGACATGCCGCTTTCCTTTTACCGCGTGTGCCTTGTATCCCTTGTGGGATGCGTGTTTTCGGGCCGATGGCGAAGTTTTCACGTGCTCCCTCGCCCAGGCGGAGGACGCGCCAAGGATGACATGCAGCGACATCAACATTATCGCCATTACAAGCGTTCCCGCGCGGCGCCATCTCGCGCGATGTGTCATCGGCGTGCGGCCGGGGAATGCATTGGCAAGGCGCGTGCAAACGAATAGAGCGGACATGGCATCTGGTGTGACGTTAGCGAATGGCGGTTTGGCGAATTATTCGATTGGCATGGCGTCGCCACGGCGGAAAGAAAGAGTGTGACGGCTCACGAGTGTCTCCGAAGCCGGGAAATCAACTCGTCGAGCAACTGCACCATGCCGAGACGATGATGCAGGAAGAAATCGGCACAGGTGCCGGTCGCCGGCTCCACGCGTACGGTGACCAGATCCCTGCGCCGCAAGCGGAACACATCTTCATCGGTAACGTCGTCGCCGACGTACAACGCACCAGCGGCTCCGCAGTCTTCCATCAGGCGGTTCACGGCAGCGCCCTTGTCCATGCCGGCGGCCGGCAGCAAATTGAACACGCATTTGCCTCCGACCAGATGCGGTGCCGGCGTCAATCGCTCGATCAGGGTCGCCAGTTGCGACTCGACATATTCGCGATCGCGCGCCAACCGGTAGTGCACCGACAGCGAACAGCCTTTATTCTCGATCCTCACCCCGGAACTGGCGAGGCCGTGCCGTTGCAGCATGGCATGAAGGCTCTTTTCCCATTCCGCGCACAGCAAGGGAAAATGCGCGTCGAAGACGCAGCCGGGGACGCCCTCCAGGCCGTGGTTCCCGACGACATAGGATGGAGCAAATCCCAGCCTCGCCTGCACGTCGGCGACCGCCCGGCCGGTCACCACGGCGATCGAAGCGTAGCTGGAGAGAATGTCCAGCCGCCGTGCAACGGCCGCCGGCATGTAGACCAGGCCGGGATCGACTTCGATCGGAGCCAGCGTGCCGTCGAAGTCGAACGCGCACAGCATTCCGGGCCTTGCCACGTCATCGAGCCTGGCGGCGGCACAATCAAAGAATGGCAAGGGCGCCATCTATTACACCACCCGACGCAAGGACGCACGACTATGCGAGCGGATCTTGGTCATTACGCGCTCGCGCTGGCGAAGGCGTGCTGCATCCAGCAGCATGCGTCCGGCCCATCGGTATACGTTGAAATCCTTCACCAGGGACCGCATGCTCCGCATCCGTTCCCGTTGCTCGTCGGCCGGCATGGTCAGGGCGCGATACAGGGCATCTGCACCCTGCTCGATGTGATACGGGTTGACGATGAGCGCCTCGTGCAATTCGCGCGCCGCGCCGGTGAACTGGCTCAGTATCAGGACACCGCGCTCATCGTCGCGGGCTGCCACGAACTCCTTGGCCACGAGGTTCATCCCGTCATGCAGGCTGCTCACGACGCAGACGTCGGCGGCACGATAATAGCGCTGCAACTGGTCCTGGTCATGGTGCTCCGCCTTGAGCAGGATCGGCTGGTAGTTGCCGTTCGAAAAACGCTGGTTAATGCGCTGCACGAGGCCGCGCACGCGCGCTTCGAAGTTCTGGTACTCATCCAGCGACGAACGGCTCGGCGCGGCAATCTGCACGAAGGTGAACCGCCCGATCATCTTCGGATGCAGCTCCAGCATTCTCTCCACGGCCTGCAACCGCTCGATGATGCCCTTGGTGTAATCCATGCGATCGACACCGACGCCGAGCAGGTGCCCTTCACCAAGGCCGAGTTCGTGGCGAACATCCGCGTGGAGCGTGGCAGTGCTGCCAATGCCGGATGCGTTCGCCTCCGGCCACGCGATCGAAATCGGATAGTGCTCGACCTGCGTCAGTTTTCCGCCATAGGAAATGGTCGAAGCTTCGCCCTCGATGCGGGTTTCCAGGTAGCGGTCGACGGTCTCGATGAAGTTCTTGCGATGGAACGGCGTGTGGAATCCGAGGATGGTGCTGCCCAGCAGGCCTTCAAGCAGCTCTTCGCGCCACGGGCAGATGCCGAACGACTCGGGATTCGGCCATGGGATGTGCCAGAAGGTGATGATGGTTGCCCTGGGCAAGGCTTCGCGCACCATGCGCGGCAGCAGCGCGAAATGATAGTCCTGCACCAGGATGACCGGATCGTCGGTGCGCGCCTCGGCGATCACCGCATCGGCAAAGCGCCGGTTGACGGCGACGTAGCGATCCCAGTCGGACGAACGGAATACCGGCCTCACATGGGCGATATGGCAAAGCGGCCACAGTCCTTCGTTGGAAAAGCCATAGTAATAGCCCTGCTCTTCATCCTTCGACAGCCAGACGCGGCGCAAGGTGTAGCTCGGATTCGACGGCGGTACCTGCACCCGGTTCTGGCGGTCGACGGTCTGCCGGTCGCCCGACCCGCTGCCATGCGCGATCCAGGTGCCCGAGCATGCGCGCATGACCGCCTCGACCGCCGTAACCAGGCCGCTCGCCGGACGCCGCACTTCGATGCCGTTGGGCGTCGCCTCATGGATGTAGGGCTCGCGATTGGAAACCACCAGCACTTCGTCGCCCGCGAGTTCGTTGCGCAGCAGGGAGCGTAGCGTATCGGGCGTCCAGGTCGACGACATGTCGTCGCGCCCTCTTCGCTCGACGTTGAGGTCGCGCAGGAGCGAGCGCAAATCGCCGATCACAGGCTGGATCTCCGGAAGCGCCGGCGCCTGCAGCGGCTGAAGGATGTCGCCGCGCAGGACATCGCGCAGCGACTGCACCCACCCGCGCAGGCTGGCATGAGCGATGAATACGGTGATGAAGGAGATCACCACCGCCAGCAGCGCAAAAAGGCTGATGACGTATTTCTTGGTGTCCGCGCTGCGCTTCTCGATGAAGCTCACGTCATGCACCAGGATCAGCTTTCCGACCTCCTTGCCATCCTGCAGCATCGGGCTTGCCGCCACGTGCAGGGAGCCTTGAGGCATCGAAACCAGCGACTCGGCCTCCCCCTTTTTCTGCGGTGTATGCCAGCAGCCGAGAGCGTCCGGATAGGTTTTCGTCTTGTAGAGCAGCTTTCCCGCCGTGTCGCAGAAGGCTAGTGCGTACAGGCGTTCGTCCTGGATGGCGCGATCGAAAAGCTGGTTGATCTTCCTGCGTTCCTTTTGCTGGACATAGTCGAGCAGCGGCTCTTCGAGCGCGCCGGCGAGGAACCGGGAACGGATATCCAGGTCCCTGACGAACCAGCGCAGAGTCAGATTGTCCATCATCGGGACGACGGCATACGCGAAAACGCCAAGCACCAGGGCAAGCGGCAGCACAAAACGCAGGGAGAGACGGACGGAACGCAACTTCATCGTGAATCCTTTTCTCATGCCTTCGAAGCGCGGATGAGACCGGGCTGGGGGAGTCCTTCCGGTGCCATCGCATATCGCGCGGGAGCGCGAACCAGGTGCAAGGTGCGCGTCGGATAGGCAATGGATATGTCCAGCTCCCTCAGTTGTTCCAGAAGGTCGAGGTTGATTCGCTGCTGGATGTCCATGTAGTGGTTGTAGTCGGGCGTGAGTACGTAGTACACGACTTCGAACTGGAGCGCACTGTCGCCGTACGCCTTGAAGTGCGCGCGGTCGAAGCGTGTTTCGGCGCCGAGGCTTTCGACGATCTTCCGGACGAGATCCGGGATGCGGCGCACATCGTCGAGCGCGGTTTCGTAGGCGATTCCGAATTCGAACTGCACGCGGCGCTCCTGCATGCGCTTGTAGTTGCGGATCCGGTTTTTCAGCAATTCGGTATTGGAAAAGACGATCTGCTCGCCGCCAAGGCTGCGAATGCGCGTGGTCTTGAGACCGACGTATTCGACGGTCCCGAGATAGTCGTCGACGACGATGAAATCGCCGATCACGAACGGTTTGTCCAGTGCGATCGACACCGACGAAAACACATCGCCGAGGATGTTCTGTACCGCCAGCGCCACCGCGATGCCGCCGATGCCGAGGCTTGCCATCAGCGTCGTGATGTTGAATCCCAGGTTATCCAGTGCCAGGAGCGCCGCGAGCGACCACAGAACGATGCGGGCGATCAGCCCGACCACCATCAGGTGCGTCGCTCCCGAGGGATCATGCTCGCGATGCCGTTCGAACGCGCGTTTCACCGCGACGACCACCATACGGTTGCCCCACAGCGCAAGCTGCGTCATCAGCACCACCACCCATGCGTGGTGAACAAGCTTTTCGTGCGATGGCGACAGATCGACTTCGCTGAGCACGATCAACAGCGAAAGCGCGATGACGAACGGCAGGCGCGTTGCATTCAGCAACTGCTCCGGGTAGTCGAGCACGTGCAGCAGTTCGTTCTTTGCCGCAAGCCGATGCAGTTGGCGGGCAAGGAAGGATTTCAGCAGAAGCAGCGCGATGAAGACCGTGGCGAATCCGCCGCTTGTCCACATCAATTCATAGGCAGAGATATCAGGTGCAATCATTCTTTCGTTCTGGCATCGGCGTGTCGGCCGGTGGCTCTCACGCCGCGTCGCGCACGCTAAACCGATTCAGCAGTTGCGGGATTTCCGGTGAATTCCCGGCAACAGGAAAGAAAGGCCGGCAGGAGCGGGTCCTGCGGGCCGATGGGGATCATCGGGCATTGCCCGGAATGAACAGGTGCCATATTGCACCACGACACTTAGGGGAAACTTAACCCCCGGAAAAACGGTGGAGGAGCAACACAGCCGTCCTAAGTTTCACCTAATTTTTCGGGTGCATGCTTCCTTCATCATGAACACGACACTGCGATTTCCCGATCTGCCCTGCGTGATGCGTCACATGCTGTGCGCAGGAGGCGCAGCAATGCTGGCGGCTATCCTCTCGTCCTGCGGTACGGTGCCTGTTGCCGCGCCCATCGCCGAGCCCCCGCTCGCAACTTCGTCAGTTGCGGTGACGGACGCGCCGCATATACCGGCGTCACCCCCGTCCGTCGATCATGCCGGGGTCTCGTCGCAGCCTTCCATGGCGCCACCGGCACCATCGGATGCTGACAAGGCAGCGGCATTGCGTGCATGGGTCCGGGAGCAGCGGCGAATTTATCGGGTAGCGGCGCCCTTGCTGATCAACAATGCGGAATTTTGCCCCCAGCACGCCCGGCAGGTTCTCGGGTTTACAGCGAAGAACATGTATTCCTACTCCGATGCGTTCATCGACATCGCCAGGTCCGCGCTTGGATTGGGCGAGGACTTGCAGATCATGGACGTCCTGCCGGGGAGCGGCGCGGAGCAGGTCGGATTGCGCGAGGGCGACGTGCTTCTGGCCGTCGAGATCGAACCGATGCCCAAGGGGGCGGAGGCGGAGCGCGAGGCAGCCGAGTTGATCGGTTCGGAGATGCGTGGGCGGACGAGCCTGCGCATGGGGATACGGCGCGACGGGCAGCACATCAGAATCGACGTGCCGCTGACATCGACGTGCGCCATGGCAATGGATCTGGGAAATGCAATGGAACCGCTTGGCTTTGCCGATGGCCAGCGGGTAATGATTACGCGTGGCATGCTCGATTTCGTGCAATCCGATCAAGAGCTCGCCTACGTTCTGGCCAGGGAAATGGCTCGCAATGAAACCATGACGGAGGGAAGTGTGGAAATGCGCGACATTATCGATCGCCTCCATTCTCTTGACGCCAGCACCCTATCCGGCGACGTTCCGGATGCGCTCAACGGCGCTATGCAATCCTATGCGAAGGACATGGATTCCGATACCGGCAGGCTGGCGCTCAAGATGCTCGCGCGCGCCGGCTACGATATCGCGGACTATCAGGCATTCTGGCAGCGGCTTGCGACGCGACTGGCGGACGGAATCAACACCGGTGCACCGGCCGTCGCGCGGCCCGAAACCGTTCGGCTTTCCGCGCTCGATCGGGCGGCAAGGGGCACTACGCCGGGTGCAGCAGGAGAACTTCCGCATGCACAATGACCCGCATGGATCTTTCCTCATGCTTTGAGGGCAATCACGTTGAGTGAAACCGGTTTCCGCCGCATGTTATGGTCGCTTCGCCCCGCACTTCATGGTCAAGGGGCCACTCCTGCCTGCCACCCATTATCGTCCAGCCGTGAGCACTAAGAGGAAATGATGAATCGGGAAGAAATACCCGATGAGGTAAAGCGATTCATTCTGATCAGCATCCCCTCGGTTCCCTACCTGGAGGCTATCCTGTTGCTGCGCAGGGAGAGAGACCGCGGCTGGACCGCCGGCGAGCTTGCACAAAGGCTATACGTGAGCGCAAAGGTTGCCGCCGAGGTGTTGTCCGGTTCCGCGGCTGCGGGAATCGCGGCGATCGAAGACACCTCGGCGCTCGTGTATCGCTATCAGCCGGCCTCTGCCGGCCTGGAGCAAATGATCGACCGGTTGGCGGCGATCTATGCGAAGAACCTGATCGACGTAACCAATCTGATCCACTCGAAAACGAGCAAGAGCGCGCAGCAATTTGCCGACGCGTTCATCTGGCGAAAGGATGGATGACATGGCAGCACTGATCTATGCCCTGTGCGCGTTGACTGCGCTGACGTGCGCCTTTTTGCTGCTGCGCGGCTACACCAGGCTAAAGTCCGGCATGCTGCTCTGGAGCGGCATTTGTTTCGCCGGTTTGGCGGCCAATAACTTTCTGCTCGTATTGGATCGGATCTTCCTGCCCGGGACGGATCTGCTGACCATACGACTTTTCACGGCACTGATCGCACTGCTGCCCTTGCTTTACGGGTTGATATGGACAGACGAGTGAGGCTGCCATGAATCAAATGCTGGTCGGCGCGATTGCCATGGCTTCCCTGGTTGTCAGCCTCGTCTTCCTTCGTTTCTGGAGAAGCACGGGCGACCGCTTTTTCCTTTACTTCGCCCTGTCGTTTTTCCTGCAGGCGTTCGGCCGCGTGGTGCTGGGCAGCTCCGCGATACAGGATGAGGATACGCCGTTGTTCTACTTGATCAGGCTGGTGGCGTATGGCCTGATCCTGCTTGCCATCATTCAGAAAAACAGCGGATCGAGCAAAGACAACTGAGCGTGCGCAAGAAGAGCGGCATGGGTTCCGGACGTTCAGCCCCCTCTGCGCACTGCTTCCAGCATCTGTGCCAGCTTCGCCGCCGAAACCTCTCCCACGCGCGCCCCGACCAGCCTTCCCCGTGCATTGAATACGAGCGTGGTGGGCATGGCCGCGGCGCCTGTTTGTTTCGCCACGGCGCCGGTCTGGTCCAGCAACACATTGGCGAGAGCCAACCCGGCCGCGTCGAGGGACTC
>JAKACN010000225.1 GCA_021821365.1 Pseudomonadota bacterium
CGGCCCCTGGTAGCGCTCCACGGCAACGAAGTCGCGGTCCAGCTTGCCCTCCTTGAACGCCAGCATGAACTCTTCCTGCGAATTGAACACCAGTGCCGGCGCCTCGACCACACGATGTTGTTGCTTGACCGCCGACACCTTGATGATCGCACGCCCCAGGTTGCCGGTCAGCAGGCGCAAGCCGCCATCCGCCGAGAACGGTTCACTGGCCGGCCGCAGTACGCTGCGGTCTCCGCTTACCTGCGGCGCCTCTCGCCAGACCACGGCATCGCCTTGCAGGACGGGCTCGGCGCAATGCGCGCGCAAGCCATGACCGAGGATCGTCGTCACGTCATCGTGCAGCAGACCGGCATCGAGCAATTCCCGAATCACGAAACCGGTGCCGCCTGCTGCATGAAAATAATTGACGTCGGCATCGCCGTTCGGATAAATGCGTGTCAGCAGCGGAACGGCCGCCGACAGTTCGTCGAAGTCGTTCCAGTCAATCACGATGCCCGCCGCCTTCGCGATGGCGACAAGATGCAGCGTATGGTTGGTCGATCCGCCGGTAGCCAGCAGCGCGACGATCGCATTGACGATCGCCTTTTCGTCGACCACGTGGCCGACCGGTATATATGTTTTGCCCTGCGCGCCGATTTCGACCGCGCGGCGCGTCGCGGCGGCCGTCAGCGCGTCACGCAGCGGCGTGTTCGGCGTGATGAAGGCCGCGCCCGGCAAATGCAGCCCCATCACTTCCATCAGCATCTGGTTGCTATTGGCCGTGCCGTAAAAGGTGCAGGTGCCGGGGCTGTGGTAGGAGCGCGCTTCGGATTCCAGCAACTCTTCGCGACCGATCTTGCCTTGCGCGTACAGCTGGCGGATCTTCGACTTTTCGGCATTCGCCAGTCCGGTCGTCATCGGGCCTCCCGGCACGAATACGGCGGGCAAATGACCGAAGTGCAGTGCACCGATCAGCAGGCCCGGAACGATCTTGTCGCAGATGCCGAGGTACAGCGCGGCATCGAACATGTTGTGCGACAGCGCGACCGCCGTGGCCATGGCAATGGTGTCGCGGGAGAACAGCGAAAGCTCCATGCCCGGCTGACCTTGGGTCACGCCGTCGCACATCGCGGGCGTGCCGCCGGCAAACTGGGCAACCGCGCCGACCGAACGCGCAGCCTCCTTGATAATAGGCGGGAAACGCTCGAATGGCTGGTGCGCCGACAGCATGTCGTTGTATGCCGAGACGATGGCGACCGATGGCGCATGCAATTGCTTGAGCTTCAGCTTGTCGTCGGGCGGGAACGATGCAAAACCATGGGCCAGGTTGGTGCATGATAGCGTGCCGCGCTGGACGCCTTTCAGGCGGGCAGCTTCAACACGTGCGAGATAGGCGGCACGGTAAGGGCGGCTACGCTTGACGATGCGCTTTGTCACTGCATTCAGTGCGGGGTGTAGGGACATGATGCTGCTCTCACAAAATTTTATGAAATTTTACTACATATTTGCAAATTCACACCACCCTCCCTTTGTCGCGAGCCCGCAAGTCTTTTCCATAGCGAAATGAACGAAAACAAGAGCAGAGGCAAAGGAAACCTCACTGACCCAGCTCAAACAAGGTGCGAGACGGGATAAATATTTTGTAGTGAATTTACCAAAAAATGTTGTATAGTTGAATAAACTGACTTTTCGGACCGATGTTCGACATGCGCGAAATCAATCTCACCGACACTGTCGCCTTCAAGGCACTTGCCTCGCATTTCGCTGAAGCGAAGGATTGGCAGATGCGAATGCTCTTTTCCCGCCAGCCGAATCGTTTCGACCGTTTCTCGGCGGAAGCCGCCGGCCTGCTGCTTGACTACTCCAAGAACCGCATCGATGACACCACCATGCGCCTGCTGCTCGACCTGGCGCGTGAACGCGGCGTAGAGCGAAAGCGCGACGCCATGTTTGCCGGCGAAAAGATCAACCTCACCGAACACCGCGCCGTCTTGCACACCGCCCTGCGCATGCCGCGCACGGCGAGGCTTGTCGTCGATGGACAGGATGTCATCCCGGAGGTTCATGCCGTCCTCGACCATATCAAGGCCTTCACCGATCGCGTGCGCACGGGCAACTGGCTCGGCGCCACCGGGCGCGCCATCACGGACATCGTTAACATCGGCATCGGCGGCTCCGACCTGGGCCCGGAAATGGCCTGCCGCGCGCTGCGGCCCTTCGCGCACCCACGCCTGACCATGCACTTTGTCGCCAATGTCGACGGGCATGACCTCGACGCGGCCTTGGCGAAGGTCAATCCGGAAACCACCCTGTTCATTATCGCCTCCAAAACCTTTACGACAAGGGAAACGATGATGAACGCGCGATCGGCGCGCGAATGGTTCCTTGGTCATCGCAATGAAGCCGACCTGCCGAAGCATTTCGTCGCCGTATCGACCAACACCCAGGCGGTAGGGGAGTTCGGCATTGATCCCGCGAACATGTTTCCGTTCTGGGACTGGGTCGGCGGACGTTACTCGATCTGGTCGTCGATCGGTCTGCCCCTGGCGCTGGCGATCGGATTCGACGGTTTCAGCGAATTCCTCGGTGGCGGCCACGCCATGGACCAGCATTTCCGCACCGCGCCGCTGGAACGCAACATGCCGGTGATCATGGGCATGATCGGCGTCTGGTATCGCAATTTCTTCGGCACCACCTCTCTCTCGATCGCGCCCTACCATCAGGACCTCAGCCAGTTCCCGGCCTACCTGCAGCAGCTTGAAATGGAAAGCAATGGCAAACGCGTCGCCATCGACGGCCGGCCACTCTCCCTGGAATCCTGCCCGGTGGTCTGGGGCAACGTGGGCACGAACGGCCAGCATGCTTATTTCCAGTTGCTGCATCTCGGCACGGATATCGTCCCGGTCGATTTCATCGCGGCGCTCAAGCCCATGCATGACCTGTCTGGCCATCATACGGTGCTGCTTGCCAACTGTTTTGCGCAGTCGGAAGCATTCATGCGCGGCAAGAATGCCGACGAAGTGCGTGCCGAATTGCATGCGCAGCGTCTTGCGGAAAGCGAGATCGAAGCGCTGCTGCCGCACAAGGTGTTCCCGGGAAATCGCCCGAGCAACACCATCCTGATGGACGAACTGGCACCGGCCACGCTGGGCGCATTGATCGCGCTGTACGAGCACAAGGTGTTCGTGCAAGGTGTGGTCTGGGGCATCAACAGCTTCGACCAGTGGGGTGTCGAGCTGGGCAAGGTGCTGGCGAAAAATATCGAGCCGGAGCTGACTGGCATGCCCTGCCCTGAGGCGCACGACAGCTCGACCAACGGATTGATTGCGCGAGCAAAAGCGGCATTGTCCGAATAGCGGTCTCCGAACCGCGTGCTTTCCTTGAATCGACAATGAAAGCAACCAGACTACAATGAATAGCTCGCACCGAGCCGGCCTCTCTTTACGTACACCATTCTTTCACCATGGCACTTCACGATTTCGATCTCGTCTTGTTTGGCGGCAGCGGCGACCTGGCGATGCGCAAGCTATTGCCGGCCCTCTACAGCCGCAACCGCGTTAACGACCTGCCGTCCACGGCACACATTATCTGCGTGGGGCGCCATGAATGGAGTCGCGACGATTTCCTGAAAGCGGTCAATGAGAATGCAAAGCCGCACATCGCCAGGGAAGCATTCAACCAGGCGGCGTGGGATTCGTTCTGCGCGCATATCGATTACGTGTCTCTCAATGCCGACGATGCAAGCACCTACCAGGGCCTGGGCAAAGCGCTGCGCAAGGACAGTCAGGTGACACGCGTTTTCTACCTCGCGACGCCGCCCAGCCTGTTTGCCAGGATCTGCCAGAACCTCGCCGAATGCGGCCTCGCCACGCCGGAGTCGCGCGTTGTGCTGGAAAAGCCGCTGGGCCGCGACTTGGCCAGTGCCAGGCAGATCAATGAAGAGGTCGGACGCTACTTCTCCGAATCGCAGATTTTCCGCATCGACCACTACCTCGGCAAGGAAACGGTGCAGAACCTGCTGGCGCTGCGCTTCGGCAATGTGCTGTTCGAACCCTTGTGGCGGCGAGAATGGATCTCCGACGTGCAGATCACCATCGCGGAGGAGCTGGGCGTCGGCAACCGCATGGAATACTACGAAACCGCCGGCGCGCTGCGCGACATGCTGCAGAACCATCTGCTGCAACTCTTGTGCATCGTCGCGATGGAGCCACCGGTGGCGGCCACACCGGATGCGGTGCGCGACGAGAAGCTGAAAGTGCTGCGTTCGCTCAAGCGCTTCACGCCGCACACGCTGGCGCAGAACGTCATTCGCGGTCAATATCGATCGGGGCATGTGCAGGGTGTAGCGGTGCCTGGTTATCGCAAGGAGCCGGACGCCAATACCGCATCGCGCACGGAAACCTTCGTCGCCCTCAAGGCGGAGATCGACACCTGGCGCTGGGCTGGTGTTCCATTCTTCCTGCGCACCGGCAAGCGCATGGCCGACCAGCTCGCCGAGATCGTGGTGCGGTTCAAGAGCATTCCGCATTCGATTTTCGCGCAGCCCAACAGCAGCTTCCAGCCGAACAGTCTCATCATCCGCCTGCAGCCGGAAGAAGGCCTGCAGCTCAATCTGATGGCAAAGACGCCAGGCGACGGCATGCGCCTGCGGCCGGTGGAACTGGAACTGGATTTCCGCGAAACCTTCAAGATGCCCCGGATGGAAGCCTATGAACGCCTGCTGCTTGACGTCCTGCGCGGCCAGCTCACGCTGTTCATGCGCGCCGATGAGCTGGAAGCGGCATGGGAATGGGTGCAGCCAATCCTGGATCACTGGGAGCAGGAAGGAGGCGACCCGCTGCCCTATGCGTCCGGAACCTGGGGCCCCGCGGCCGCCAGCGCGCTGGTCGGTCGCGATGGCCTGCAATGGCGCGAGGAAGCGCTACCGGAGTTATAAAGAAGTCCAACAATCACACTGCCGGAAGACGCCCATCACTCATGCTGCTCGACTCCATCAAGACCCAGATCGACGCGCTGTCCAGATCCGAAAAGAAAGTCGCCATCGCCGTCCTCAAGAACCCGGATCTTGCCGTGGCCGGAAACATCACCGCGCTGGCGAAGAATGCACAGGTGTCCGAACCGACCGTGGTGCGCTTCTGCCGCGCGCTCGGTTACGACGGATGGCATGAATTCAAGCTGAAACTGGCGCAGACGCTAGCGCTTGCCGTGCCGCATACCGACGATCTGCCGCTGCAGGGCGACCTCGCGGCCGACCTGGTCAACAAGATCTGCGCGCGCTCGATCAATGCCCTGCTCGACCTGCGCAACAACCTGCATCCGGCGGCGATCGAAAAGGCGCTCGACATTCTCGGCCGTGCCAGCAAGATCGAATTCTGGGGACAAGGCACCTCCGGCATTGTCGCCGCGGACGCGCAGCACAAGTTCTTCCGTTCCGGCGTGCATACGGTGGCGTATTCCGATCCGCACATCCACGCCATTTCGGCAGCCCTGATGAAAAAGGGCGACGCGGTGGTCGCCATTTCCCAGCGCGGCAACAGCACGGCGCTGCTGCATAGCGTGCAGCTGGCGCGCAAGCTGGGCGCGGATATTGTCGCCCTGACGCCGAGCGGCACGCCCCTGGCCGACCTGGCGACCGCCCTGGTGCCGATCGACCTGAGCTTCAACATCGACCCCTACACACCGATTTCCGCGCGCCTGGCACATCTGGTGGTGATCGACATTCTTGCCGTCGGCCTCGCGCTCAAGGGCGGACCGGAATTCCGCAAGAAGATGCAGAATGCGCAAAAAGCGCTGCAGAAGCTGGACATGCAGTTCGATTCCTTCCTGCGGCATCCACCGAAAATCTGAGCGCATTGCTGACGCACATCCAACCGGGCGCCGATCGATCCGAGTATCATTGACGGTTCTGTTTTTCCTTTTCGCCCGATTTTCCATGAACCAGCTCGAACAACTGAAACAGTACACGACGATCGTCGCCGACACCGGCGACTTCCAGTCCATGAAGGCGTTCGCTCCGCGCGATGCCACGACGAACCCCTCGCTGATCCTGAAAGCGGTGCAGAAGGACGAATACAAACCGCTGCTGGAAAAGGCGGTGCGCGATCATGCAGGCAAGCCGACCGGCGACGTGATTGACCGGTTGCTGGTGGCATTCGGGCTGGAGATCCTGAAACTGGTTCCGGGCCGCGTATCGACCGAGACGGATGCGCGCCTGTCGTTCGACACGCAGGCCACGATCGACAAGGGTCGCGCACTGATTGCACTCTACGAAGCCGCCGGCATTCCGCGCGAGCGCGTGCTGATCAAGATTGCATCGACCTGGGAAGGCATTTGCGCCGCGCAGGTGCTGGAAAAGGAAGGCATCCGCTGCAACATGACGCTGCTCTTCGCGCTGCCGCAAGCGATTGCCTGCGCCGACGCGCAGGTGCAGCTCATTTCGCCCTTCGTTGGCCGCATTTATGACTGGTACAAGAAGTCCACCGGGCAGGATTATGCCGGCGCCGATGATCCGGGCGTGCAATCGGTGAAACGGATCTACCAGTATTACCGCAAATTCGGATACGAGACCGAAGTGATGGGAGCCAGCTTCCGCAACACTTCGCAGATCACCGAACTCGCGGGCTGCGACCTGCTGACCATCAGCCCGGAGCTGCTGCAAAAACTGTCCGAAAGTGCAACGCCAGTTACGCGCAAGCTCAGTGTTGAAGACGCACAGGCGGCGAACCTGCAAAAACTCGCGTTGGACGAGAAGACCTTCCGCCTCATGCTGAACGAAGACGCGATGGGTACCGAGAAGCTTGCGGAAGGCATCCGCCTATTCTGCGCCGATGCGGTGAAGCTGGAAAAAATGGTCGAAGCCTTGCGCTGAAGCCAGGGAAAAACAAGATCCGTAGCGTGCGCCGTGCGCACGAGTGCCGCTGTGCCAGCATTGAAGACAACATGCGCATGGCGCACGCCACACCCTATTGAAGGCCCAAGTGTTTGGCGCACGCAGGACTTCCCGTCGGTATTACCCGAATTATCCTGGCATGTGCATGGCCGCTTCCTCAACGCTTAGGGACTTCTACCACCACTTCGGCCTTGATCGAATTCGCGATGTAGCACTGCTCGTGCGACATATGGTGGATCGCATCGAGTTCTTGCGGCGTCGAAATACGATCGCCGCTGAACACGATATCCGGACGCAGCGTGATGCGTGTCATGGCGATTTTTCCTTCGCTGTTCTTCTCCATCACGCCGACGGCACGGTCAACATAGCTGTCCACGACAAAGCCGCGTTTCGCCGCGATCGACAGGAAGAACAGCATGTGGCAGCTCGACACTGCCGCGACCAGCGCTTCCTCCGGATCGACGTTCGCGGCCACCGACATCGGCAATGGCACCACGTGCGGCGAAGAGGACGCCGGCACGACCGCCCCGCCGTCGAAGCGCCACTCGTGCCCGCGGCTGTAGCGGTTATCGATGAACACCTGTCCGTCGCGGCGCCAGGCGATGCTTGCTTCGTACTGATGCATGGTTGTCCTCAGTGAAAATTCTTACGCGGTACGCTTGATGATCCAGCCATTCGGTACGGATTCGAAACCGATCTTCGGGTAATACTGCATCGCTTCCGGTGCCGCAAGCAAGAGCAGCACGGATTTTTCGCCGATCGCCTCGCGCACCTGATTGACCAGCGTCCGACCGATGCCCCCCTTCTGGTACTGCAGATCGACCGCAAGATCCGACAGGTAGCAGCAATAACTGAAATCGGTCAGTGCACGGGCGACGCCGATCAGACGCTCGCCATCCCATGCGGTGACCAGCAGGTTCGCATGCGCCAGCATGGCTGCCATGCGAGGCAGGTCCTCGATGGGGCGGCGAATGCCCGAGCGGCGAAAGACGTCAGCCAGTTGCTCCGGCGAGATGCGCGCGTTATTGCGATACGAAATCGGTTCCATGCCAATCCTTTCCGGTTCACACTGGCAACAGCATATCCTCTGCTTTGGCTTTCTTGAAGTACCAATAAATGCTATTTTAAGAAGGCCAATTTCACGCACAGAACCAGCATGCATCTCGCCGAATCGCTCGCAACGCTGCAACTCGACCCCGCCGCGCGCGTGCCGATGTTTCGCCAGCTCTATGAAGCCGTCAAGCAGGCCATCCTGGGAGGAACGATCGGAACCGGCACGCAGCTGCCGCCGACGCGCGAACTCGCGCAGCAACTCGGCGTCTCGCGCCAGACCGTCCTGAACGCCTATTCGCAACTGATGGCGGAGGGATATCTTTCCGGAACAGTCGGACGCGGAACCTTCGTCAGCGCCAGTCTTCGCATCGCATCCGCGAGACAGAACGCATCAACGGCGGCGCCCCGCCTGCTGCGCCCGCTCTCCGCGCGTGGCGAGTGCTTCATCGGCCCGCAAGCCTCCCTCAACAGCCATGAAGGCGCGCCCAAGGCCTTCCGCATCGGCATGCCCGGACTCGACGTCTTTCCCTTCGATGTCTGGGCACGGCTGGAAGCGCGGCGCTGGCGCCACACGCCGCATGAACTCGGGTACGGCCCGCCCGCCGGCTTCCGGCCCCTTCGGCAAGCACTGGCGGCCTATCTGGGTGCGGCCCGCGGTGTGCAGTGCGAACCCGAACAGATCATCATCACGTCCGGCTCGCAGCAGGCTCTGTTTCTGAGATCGGAA
>JAKACN010000226.1 GCA_021821365.1 Pseudomonadota bacterium
GCACATTTGCGGTGGACGGCACGTTGCGCCAGCCGGTAGTCATCATGACTACCTGGTCGCCATTCACCTTGGCCGTTTCAAACAACCGGCGCCAGCCGCTTTGAGGATCGTCGATCGCAGCGTTGAGGGCCTGGATAACGATGCTGGCAAAATATCGGATATCGTCGATGCTTCCGTATTTCGCCCGGCTGTAGCGCCTGACGAGGGCCGTCGCGTCGCACCCGGCTCGCATGTCGATAAATCGGCCGTCGGGTGCGAGGGTCAGCTGGTGCAGCGCCTGCCCGCCAAACACGCTCACATAGTCGTCCATGCGGATCAGGCCGCGCTCGACCAGGTGGGCGGAGAACGCACGGAAACCTCTCTCCACATCGTTGTAGTCATTGGCGTCCCTTGTCTTCCGGAAAATCTCCTGCAGCTGGGTATCGGGCAGGCGAGGGCGATGCATCCGCCCGGACTCGAGGTAGATTGCGAAGTTGTGGTTGTTCATCGATGTGACAAGAAGAGGGGCATGTGCCGCCAGCATGTTAGGAGAAGAGCAGCACGTCCTGCACAGGGACATCGATCCGTTTCCTGGCCTCGTAGTAGCTGATCGTGCGCAGGCCGTCCGGGAGGAGAGCAGCGAGCAAGTCTTGGACGCCGGCGCCGACGTCGTCCGGCGCATGCGCATCCGACCCGATCGTACAGGGGATGCCCTCTTGCAAGAGGGCGGTCAAGACAGTCCTGGAAGGATAGGACCAGGTCCCGCGCGTCTCTTGGCCGGCAATCGGATCAAAGCTTGTCTTTCGCAAGCCCGATGCGTTCAATTCATAGGAAAGGCGGTGGCGGTTCAGCAACGGGACCATGGGATGGAAGCGCTCGAAAAATACTGAATCCGGAATGCTCCTCAGCACGGTGTCGGCGTGCCCCACTGAATCGAAAAGCTCGCAAGTCATCAGCTCCCGCAGGCACGCGAAATACGGCGCGATCACCTCGGGGGAGTTGAGACGCGGGAGGTCCCATACCTTCACGAGCTCGCCATTGACAGGAATGTAGTGAATTGAGCCGATGACGTAGTCTAGTTCGACCTTGTCCAAAAGGCGAACCAGGTAGTCGTAACTGCCCGGCATGTAGTCGCATTCCAGTCCCTTGAGGATCTTGATCGATCCCGCGTATTTCTGCTTTGCGCGATCGACCTCTTCCAGGTAATCCAGCAATTCTGCCTCAAGCAGCCGGTTTGTCTCGTCCACATAGAACGGCGCGTGGTCCGTGATGGTAAGAACCTTGATCTGATTGGCAAGCGCGGCCTGCACCAGTTCGTCAACGCTGCCGACGGCATGTTTTGAATAGCGCGTATGCGTATGGGAATCGATCACGCAGTCACCATCCGGTCGAGCAGGGCGCTATGTCTGGACATTTCCTTGATGAGCCAATAGGGATTGTTGGCCTTGTTGATAATTTTCTGGGCATCCTCTTGACCGTCCAGGCGGTCCAGTAGCTCCAGGAACGGTACGGTGTACAAGTGGGAAATCAACGGTGTTTCTGCCACGTGGCGGGCCAATTTGTCCCAGGTGAAGTGGTCGCTATGAATGTTGCCCAGCTCAATGGTCTCGATCCCGTAGAAGCATACCGACCCGTCCGGCTTGATGGTGACGTCCATGCCGTTGCTCATAGGGTGATTGTTCAGGCTTCCTAGGGTAAACCGCTTTCCGTACTTCGCCTCGATGGCCAAAATGTAATCGCGCAGGCCCAGATAGTCGCCCGACACCCATTCGGCCGGATGGACAAGATTCTTATAGCTGATATGGAAGACATCGTTGTCGACATACAGCTCGTCTTCGAGGGGGGCGATGCCTTCGATGCGCGCGGTGATCGACCGTTCTTCCAGCTCGGCCAACAAATAATCCCTGGTGAATTGCCTGTCCGTGTCGACGGACCGCATAGAGAAAGAAAGGGCGCGCGGCCGTTGTTCGAGCCAGTACTGAAGGCTGAAGCCGTGCGGCTTATGCCTTATTTTTTCGATATGGTAGGAGTCGGCACTGAGCCTGATATTGCAGGTGTCGCCGTTGGCCGCGAGCAGTGCATCGGTGCGGTCATAGAAGGCCGCCAGCCGGTCGTGTGGGAAGAAGCCGCTCGTGATGAACTCAAACGACTTGCCGCCCGCTGACAGGCCGAGAATCTGGTGAAACGCGTCAACGTTGTTGAGCGGCTCGCCTTCGCCACTGATGGACACCCTTTTTACACCGGGAGCGTTGATCAGGTTTGCAATGTTTTGCCGCGCGCGCTCGGAGAGCGCGAGGCTCGAACCCCGTTTGTGCTTGTCAGCATACATGCAAAATGTGCAGCCGATTCCACAGGTTTGCGTAATGTCTATATATAACAAATGCCCAGTCAGAGTCATCCGGTCGTTCCTGCGTTACTGATCATGTGTTACTACTGTGTGAGAGTCAAAAGGATTGAGACGGGAGTGAACGTTTGAGTGGGGTATCGGCGTCGAGCGCACATTGAAGATCGTAGGGATACCCATTCAGCACAGCGCCACCGTGCGCCGCGATTCTAATTTCCACGCCATGCCGATAACGAATATCCGTCTCGATGCTGCTGTCATAGGCGCTACTAAGATAATGAAAACGCTGGTTCGACGACCCGACCCAGTTGCGAACTGCGTCCGGACGACTCGCCATATAGGGGCCATCAACCACTACGTCGCAATGCGCAAGAAGATCATCGGCGCCGTCCGGCAGAGAATGGTCGCCTTTGTCGATCGAAAAACCTGTAAACAACATTACAGTGAGGCCGAACTGCCGCGCGGCAGCTGCGACTTTTGACAGCCCTTGCGCTTGGATCAGGGGTTCGCCGCCTAACAGCGTAATGCCCGCGATGCCATGGTCGCGACAGGCCTGCTCGATATGCGCCACGAGCTTTTCGGAAGACAGCAAATGCCGCGGCACAAACGCCAACAGGTCAGCGTTGCAGCACCCTTTGCAGCGTATATGGCAACCCTGCGTCCACACCGCGAAGCGCTTCCCGGGCCCCTCGACCTCGGTACAGGCAATCCAATGCGCGACATTGAGTTCCGGCGCGGGCATCACTAGCTCTCCAGGTCAAACAGAAAACGTGCGCTCCCGGCACGCTGCCTGACACGCACCGTTTTGTCGCGTACAAATCCCGGATCGTCTCCATACTCGAACAGAAATTCCGCCAGCGGGTCGATCAGATACTTGACGAGTTCATTGAGCAGGCCGCGTCCACCCATTCCAGGACTTGATTCCGCGGCGATAGCGGCAAGGGCGGCATCCTCGTCGGCAAACACCAGGTCGCGGATTCCATATTTTTCCTGCAGCCGCTTGCGTAGCGGGGCAAGCTTGGTCTTGGCGATCGTTGCCAGGAAATCGGTACCGGTAATGAAATTGAACGGCACAATATTGTCGCCGATCCGGTTCAATAATTCGGGGCGCTTCATTACATTGACGAAATGATCCCGGACCTTTTCAAGGAACGCCTTGCGCACGCTCTCGGCGTCGTCATCGAACACGACGTCCGCAGCACCAATATTGGAGGTAAAGACGATCACGGACTCGGCGAACGACACGGTGTCTCCCTTGCCGTCGGTAAGACGCCCGTCTTCCAGGATCTGCAGGAACTTGTCCAGAATGCGTGGATGCGCCTTTTCAATTTCGTCGAACAGGAGCACCGAGAACGGCCGGCGCTTTACGGCATTCGTCAATTGCCCGCCTTCCTCGTAACCGACGTAGCCGGGTGGCGCGCCGACGAGGCGTTGATCGCTGTGCTCGTGATTGAATTCCGACATGTCGAAACGGATACAGGCATCTTCGTCACCGAACAAGAAGGCGGCCAGCGACTTCGCGAGTTCGGTCTTGCCGACGCCCGTCGGCCCCACAAAAAACAGCACACCCTTCGGCATGCGTTGCTTCTTTGAATGCTGCAGGCCGCTCAGGCCGGTGAATGCGCGGATAATGACCTGGTTGATTTTTTGTACGGCTTCGTCCTGGCCGATGACGCGGTTGCCAATTGTCGGGACTAGGGTGCGCAGCTTCGCATGGTTCAGGTCTTCCCACGGGCTTTTCTGATCGCCGAACCGGTAGAGATTCGACAATGCCTCAGGTTTAAGCAATTCTGTACCCGTCTGGCGCGACATTTTCATCATTTGCTGCAAATCGCGAAGCGCCAGACCATCTAGGGCATCCACAAAATCATTGAAGGCCGGTGTATTGGGCGCCGGGCTGTCGTTTAGCGACCAGCGCTTAATGGTCCGCCTCAGGAATTCTTCTCGCTCTTTGCGGCCCGGTGCAGGCACAACGATGTCGGCCACGGATGGGTTGTTTTGAAGAAATATCGGCGGGATCGAACCATGGCGCGGGCAGAGGAGTACGACGAGGCTCGATGGTCTCGTCAGGCTGTCGTTTCCCGTCTCAACCGGCATGGTGACAGCGGAATTGAGCAATAGCAGCCATTGGCGCTCGGCCTCGCTCAGGCTGTTTGCGTTGCCGAACAGGTATTGCGGCCAGTCAATGAAGAATGCGGTACGTTCCCGCCCGGGATTTCGCAGACGGTGCTGGACAATGCGGAAAAAATCCGCGGGATCGGGAGCCTGTGGCGCGACCGGCGCAGCGGTCGTGCCCATGTCATATACATCGCCCGCCGCGGGTTCGTCCGTCATGCCCGCTGCGTCCGCAGCCAGTTTGGCCTGCTCTGCTTCGGCAAGTCGCTGCATGCCGTTGGCACGGTCCCATCGCACAACCTGGTCAAATTGCATTCCGTCCAACGCCTGCAGAAGAATCTCCGGGACGGGGGCGTACTCACCACTGGCGGGCGAGAGTGCGATGTCCTGAACGTTGCCGTGTACGACGATCGCACGCCTTATCCCTGCCTGCCGAATAAAGTTTTGTAGCCATAGCGGTGCGGCAAGATCAGCCATTTTCTGCCTCCGTATCGCCTAGCGGCCTCGCATCACGTGAAAGTCGGTCGGGGTTTTCCCACCGGACCCGCTCATCCGAGAGCTTGATGCCGTAGATCTTCTCAAGCATCGGCAGCACTTGGTCGATATCTTTCTTGCATGCCGAACCTTCATAGTGATCGAATTTATACGACAGGCCACCGGTGCCGTTGATCCGGAACTCGGCTTGGGCGCCAGCCGGCTTGCGCGCGAGGAGAACTACCTCGTCGGTTTCGCCGCTGGCCTTGCGCGGGCTGGCCACGACAAAACCAGCGCGCTGCAGCGATTCATACACCGCTCGGACCGCCGACCGCCGGCATTCCTCATCCACGACGGCGTCGTCGGCCTGTTGTGCAGCCGTCGCCAACGCGTCATTGAAGTCGTCGGCGGAGGTCTTGGCGATTTCGGAAAGCGCATTCCATGCCGCGGTGAGTTTCCGTAGCGCGTCCGGTCGCGTCACCATATCTGGCACCACCGCTTGGCGCGCTTCCTGCAGCACTTCCAACTGGACCTCGGCGCGCGACACTTGTTGTCGTGCCGCTTTCCAATCGGCCGCGCGCTGCCTCGCTTGGTCCTGCACTGCGCTAAGACGTGTTTTGAGTTCCTGCGCCACGCGCTCTAGGGCGTTTGCATCGTCTTGCGACTTGGAAAATTCACCGCGTAGATCTTCCGCTGCGGCATAGGCAAACTCGCGTTCCACCGGATCCGTGATAATGCCAAAAGCTTGGTCAAGCATGGTGCGGATTGCATCGGAGAGGGCCTGGCGGCGGCGTTGCTCATGCTCAAGAGCATGGCGTTGAGCATCCCGTGCGAGATGGGGTAACCCGTGGATTTCCATGCTGATGGTCATGCTCTGATCCCTGGCACGCTCTGGATCGTCAGAGAGCAGTCGTCGCAGTTCTGACACCTTCCGCTCCAGACGGGCGAATTCCTGCGGCACGTACTGACTCATGCATTGCGCACGCAAACGAGCCAAAATCTCCTCGTAGCGATCGACGAAACCGGACGTTGTTGCTCTGATCCGACTCAGATAGGCTTGCCGGCGACGTTCCTGTTCGATTCTCCATGTGTAATCAGCTACTCGGCTCATGTTCCCGTCCGTTTCTTTTGATCTGAGTGAATGTGTCGTGGCACCACCGGCGGCCGAGACGTTCTTCGGTGCTGGGCCGGTCGGTCGAGGAAACGATCGACACCAACCGCTATCATGTTCATTGCTTGCGCCTTCAAGGACAGGTTTTGGTCGCCGGTCACCAGGCGCAAGGTCGGTCCAGCATATTTTGCCGCCACCGACAGAATACGGTTGTCCGGCGATTTGCGATAATCGTCTGGCAGGCGGCTAAGGTCGCCATTTTCAAAGCGAATGTGTGACGCATCCATCCCGTGCAGATTTTTCACTGCCGTTGCGCATCGTTCGGCCAGTGCCGGGTCAGTCTTCTTCTTGTCTAGTTCGTCGATTACCGTGGTTGGCAAGACGAGTAGCTGATTCTTGCGAAGGAGGATGGGGAGCGCCGGGCAATCGATGAGAGCGTTGGTGTCGACAACGAATACATGCTCAAAATCTGCACCGCTCGATTCGATGAAAGCATCAAGCTTGTGAAACCATGTTTCGACATGCGCGATTGCTGTCTGCATGGTGGTGTCGGCGGCGCAGTCCTTCACCGTGTCGGAACCCATAAACGACTTTGCTTCGTCGATCCATGTCGTCGCAGCTTCACGAAGCTGGGCCAATGCGCGATTTCGGGCCAACTTGCGTACCGCTTCATCTGATGGTGCGACAAACGGAAATCCGGCTCCCATTCGCTTTGCGACTTGGGTGCCGTGCTCCCACAGATCACGCATCGTGGTTTCGAACCAATTATCATTTAACAAGACCGCCGCCAACTCGCTCTCGGAGCGAATCATTAGCGCCTGCCTGACGACGCCCGGCTGGTAAAGGCTTGGCAGATAGGGAAGGGAGTAGTTTTTTGCACACGTCCGAACGCATTTTGTCAGGTGTTGCAAGGATTTGATGTCGCAAATAGGTGCAATGTGTTGCAACAGCATGTCAACACTTTTGGACGGCTCCTTGAGCTTTAACCGCTTGATGGCCATGCACCATTCTTCGACGGCGTCTACGCCGATAGGCATAGTGCTTGACGAAAGCGCTACGGCAATGCCGTCAAGCAGCCAGCGTTCGCGCACTCGGTCGAGAACGTCACCCGTCAGGCGCTCGACGGTAGCTTCCCATTCGCCCAGTTGCATCAATAACGCGCGGCTGGATATCCGGTGCGACAGCGCGGACGTCAGGCCGGATAGGGTCTGTGCTGTGGGCTGGAGGAGCAGGGCCGCAGCCATCGCTTGCGGTTCGCCCGTGGCGAGCAAGCGCGAAGCTAGGTTGTCGGTGATTTCGGCGACATTCGCTACGACCTGCAGCGCGACCGGCACGGTGAATTCCTCACCCAATGCGCGTACCCGGATGCGACGCAACCCCCATGCGCGCTTTGGGGTAATAAGGTCTGCGCCGGTAGCGTTCAATGCCTCCGCGACCGTGATACAGCAGCCGTCGCGGCTGGGATTCCAGCAGATGCGCCAGGCGGCGGGATCTGACTGAGGCGCATCCTCGGAGAACAGCACGCGAACGTGGCGCGGCGGTATCTGCAGCGAGTCGGCGATAACGCCCATGACTGGCACTCGCGCGATCAGCAGAGCTTCATTGGTAAGCGTGCCGAGGAGTGCAGGGGCCGGGGTGGCAGTCGCAGCATCGTCTGCTGAGCCAAGAGGCCATCGCGCTGTGTTCTCGTCGATTGCCGGGAATGCGGCATTGACTAGAGCCCTGCGTAGGTCCGGATCGGCAGCGTTCAAGAGATACTCGACGACGTCAGCGCGCTCGCACGCAAAGACAAGTTGAGCTTGATCAAGCGTGACCGACAGATTCACGGTGTTCCAACCGACAACAGGTTCGTCGTTGCACCAGGTCGCCTCGATCTCGGTCTCGCCTGCGCGGTACCAGCCCGGCTTCGCCAACTTCAAATGATCCAGGAACGTTTGTTCAGGGAACCCGGCCAGAAATGGTTTGGCTGGGATTGCTAGCGGCGGTGGCGCTACGGCACAACGTGTCCATTGAGGCTCGCTCAGGATTTGCCCACCGATTGCGTCCTGGACGAACGGAATGCTTTGCTCTTGGGGGCGACCAAGGAGTTTTCCGGTTCGCACGACGGTGGCGCCACGTTCGGTCAGGGAAAGTCCGCCGATACTGACTTTGCTGGAATCCTGGAATGGAAACGCGCGATCCAGAATCCGGATATCGATCAACTCGTGCAGTGTTGCTGTCAATAGCGGCCGAGGATCGGGCACACAGAGCAGATCGACAAAAACCGTTTCCAATGACCAGTTGCGGTACTCCATGTGATCAGAGAAACGATGGACAATATCAATCACTGTGGCCTCGAACGCCGTCGGCACCCGCGGGGTGGAATGACGTACCTGCGCCTCGTAGCGTAGGACAGGGACACCGAGCTTTAAGGTTGCGATGCGCGTCATTTGGCGGCCTTCCCGTTCGCGAAACGGGCGCGCCGAAGAGAACCGACGGCCGGAGCGCCATGGCCGGAAGCGCTTTTTGCGTTACCGGCCGGCGCAAGAAGCTTCTCATACTGTGTCTGGGCGAGGACCTGAGCAGACTGTCTTAGCCCACCGTTCAGTTCAATCTCGGTAATCATTTGACGGTAG
>JAKACN010000227.1 GCA_021821365.1 Pseudomonadota bacterium
TAATGCATTTCCATCTTTCACACAAAGTTCAAGTCATCGGAACGTCAGATCTCGCGCAATCCCCGACCCCGATCCGGCCATCCTCCTCGCCTCATCGCATTCCTGTTGCGTCGAATCACTGGAGAGCGGAGAAAACGCAAAATGCTTCCAATTTGGTTGTATCAGATCAACAAAAATCCACCTTACTGCGGTACACTGTCTTACGGCAAGCAGTCCGGCACGTGCAGCGCCGGCCAGGTTTCGAATACTCTGCTGCGATCAAAGGAACATTCGACATGGCGATGGACAGCGCAACGATAAGACATAAAAATTTCCAGAAACTGTTTACCGATTTCATCGCCCAGCATCCCGACCTGCCACAACGCGGCATGCTCAAGCTGTTCGCCGAGCGACTGGATATGTCGGACCGCTACCTCAGCCATATCAAATGCAACCGAAAGAACATCGGCAGCAACATCGCGCGCGCCATCGAGGAGCGGCTGAAACTGCCGCACGGCTGGATGGATCGCGAACACGACACGCTCAACATGATGCCGGTCGATGAAAAGGAAAAACTTTTCGTCGAAACCGCCCTCTCGCTGTTCCGCGCGCAACCCAACGAGGCGCGCGAGATGATGATCGAGCTGCTGCGTCAGCGCCTCCAGGCCCCAAAGCCGTCATCCAGACTCCGCCAGCGGAACGTGGACTGAGGTCCCCCGCGCATTGCATCCCGTCATTGCGTCCACCATCGGTCCGATCCCGGACTGCCATTGCGTACCCTACCCCCTGCAGCGGCTTCACGCCTGTCATGGTGCAACTTGCAGGAAAGGAATGGAGACGCGATGCGATTGCGGCAGGAACTATCAAGGCGGATGTAGAACAGCGTGGAGTTTCAAGAATTACTGTATGCATGCACAGTGAATACTAAACAATCGACTGGATAATATCAATACCTATTTGGTAGTTTTTTAGGAAAATTTCCGACGATTGCCTTTTGTCATCCCTCACCGGCAGGAACGCTCATTTCCTTGCTCTTGCGCCGTATGCACGCGGCGAAAATCGACTAGATCCAACAAGCCAGAGAAGTGAAGATGTAGCCATGCACTCAATTTTTCAAGCTTCTGACTACCTTTATGTACGTATTAAACGGTAAAAAGTAGCCGTGCCCTGATAGCGCCGAATTGCGGAATTTTCCGCTTACACTGTGCGGCGCACGAGCATGTTCCGGATGTTGCTGATTGCCGCCGCCGGGCTCAGCCCCTTGGGGCAGACGTTGGTGCAGTTCATGATGGTCCGGCAACGGAACAGGCGATACACGTCGTTGAGGTTATCCAGGCGCTCCTCGGTGGCCTCGTCCCTGCTGTCGAGGATGAACCGGCATGCCTGCAGCAGGCCGGCCGGCCCGACGAACTTGTCGGGGTTCCACCAGTACGACGGGCATGACGAGGAACAGCATGCGCACAGAATGCATTCATACAGGCCGTTCAACTGGTCCCGCTCCTCGGGCGACTGCAGACGTTCCTTTTCCGGCGGCGGCGTTTCGTTGATCAGGTAAGGCTTGACGGAGTGGTATTGCTTCCAGAAAGTGGTGAAGTCGACGATCAGGTCGCGCACCACCGGGAACGCCGGCAGCGGCCGCAGGATGATCGGCTGCTGCAGTTCGTTGAGGTTCGTGATGCAGGCAAGCCCGTTCTTGCCGTTGATATTCATCGCGTCCGACCCGCACACGCCTTCGCGGCATGAACGGCGGAAAGACAAGGAATCGTCGACCTCCGCCTTGATGCGCATGAGCACATCCAGAAGCATCTTGTCATTGTGCCCCGCGTCGAGGCGCACATCCTGCATATGGGGCTGGTCGTCGACGTCCGGATCGTAGCGATAGATTTTCAGTTCGACGGTGCGTGCAGCGTTGCTCATGACAGTCCACCTTCCATTGGCTCGGCCCGTTTACCATGACGACCTGGCAAACCAATAGTTCCAGTGGCGCCGGTGAAAGCGCATTGCGCGCTGCAAATGCCAAGCGATGATGGTCACGTCGTTATCGATGGGTGGCAGTATTGCCATCCGCCCGAAGGCTCACGCCATTTCCCATAATCTTCCATCAGCCGTGATCAACGCAGTCCGCAGCGACTTACCGGGAAAGACTTGTTGCGCGGCCAATCGGTAACGCTGCAGTTGCCGCCTGTAATCCTCCCGCTCGCTTTCGAGCAGATCGCGCTTGTAGTCGAGTATCCACACCTCGTCCCGGCACACGACGGCCCTGTCGAAGCGCAGCAATTCGCTGCCCACAATCACCTCCAGTTCGTTGCGTGCAAAATGGAAATGTGCCGGGTTGAAGAAGCGCTCCAGGTCAGGCTGCGACAGCACCTGGAGCGCGCGTTCGCGGACCGTGGCGGCCATGGCGAGCGAACAGCGCAGCCAGCGCACCACCTGCGTGGCATCCGGCACACTGATCGGCCACTGCGGCGGATGGGTCAGTCGTTCCAGCAGGGCATGCAGGGCGATGCCTTCATCGATGGCAACGTTCTTCGGCGCGACCGCATCGACCCGCTCGCCGAGCAGCGGCGGATTGAAAATGGCAAGGCTGAATGCGGACTCATTGACGACATGCGCCAGTGGCATGTCCACTTCGTCTTCCAATGCAGTCACCGAAACATGCCGCAGCCGGTGATACCAGCTGTTGTCCCGCACGCCGTCCTCGCTTGCGGTGCGCGCGTCGGCAACTCCGCTGACGACCAGGATATGCTTGGCGCGGGTAACGGCGACGTACAGCAGGTTCCAGTCTTCCTGCTGTTTGAAGGCTTCCTCTGCCGCAAACAAGGAATCGCGCGCGGCGCCGCGTTCCTGTTTGCGGCCAAAGCAGGAAAAATGCATCGGCGCATTCGCATCCTGCGGCCAGTCGCACAGGACGCCGCAATCGTCGCGCAGTGGCTCGCTGTGATTGGCATCGACCAGGATGACGACCGGCGCCTCAAGTCCCTTGGCGCTGTGGATGGTCAGGACACGCACCGCATCCACCGACGCATCGACCGAAGCCTCGTCCGGAGCATCGCTCTCCGCGCCCTTCTTCAACATGCGCAGCGCATCGATGAACTTCGGCAGACTGGGGTAACGGCCGGAATCGAGATTCAGCGCCAGTTCAGTGAAGGCATCGATATTACCGAGCACCTGCGCACGCACCACCGGCTGTGCGGCCCGCGCGTAGCGCGCGACGAGGTCGCCCTGATGCAGGATCACATCGAGCAGGTCGTGCACCGGCAGATGCGGCGCGGCCTCCAGCCATTTGGAGAGCAGGGTAATGGCACGTGGAATTGACGGCGACGCGTCCCCCGCCATCGCTTGCATGCGCTCCCACCATGTCGCTTCATTGCGCTGGGCGAGCGCAATCAGTTCTTCATCGCTCGCCCCAAACACGGGCGATTTCAGCACGTGAGCCAGCGCGCGGTTGTCGCCTGGCGTAATTAGGAAAGTCAGCAATGCGATCAGGTCGGCCACCTCCAGCGATTCCAGCAGGCCGCCGCGTTTGTCGGAGACGAAGGGAATGCCCGCCTCGCGCAATGCGCTTTCGTAAGCGGTGAGGTAGGTGCGCTTCTTCACGAGCAGCATCACGTCCGACCACCGCGGCGGCTTACCCTGCCGCATCGAGAGTTCACGCATGGCGTGACGTATCGCGCGCGCGATCGCCCGTCCCTCTTCCACGCGACGCTCATCGTCCGCTTCCTCACGTGGTGTAGTCAGGGGATCGCGCAAGGCGAATACCGCGGGACTGGTCGCTGCATTGTCCGCAGGCCGGATCAATGGCAGGCGCCACACTGTGCCGCCTTGCGCGCCGAGTGTGGTCTGCGGCGCAAAGATCGGATTGGATGTGAAGCTGATATTGAGCGCTTCGACGATCGCGGCGGCATTGCGTCGCGTCTGGTTGGTGCGCAGCACGTCCGCGCCAAGTTGCGCAAGCATGTCGCGCGCCGCGATGAACACGCGTGGCTCGGCGCGCCGGAAGCGGTAGATCGATTGCTTCGGATCGCCCACCACGAACACGCTTGGCTTTTGCGCGTCGCCGCCATACGCCGCCAGCCAGGCGCGCACGATGCTCCATTGCAGCGGATTGGTGTCCTGGAATTCGTCGAGCAGGATGTGCCGGTAACGGGAATCCAGCCTGCTCTGCAGGTAGGCGGCGTGGCCCTCGTCCGTGAGCAACCGATAGGCGTGCCACTCCAGGTCGCCGAAGTCGAAGACGCGCTGCTCTGCCTTCACCGCCTGGTACTGATCGAGATAGACCATGCCGGCGGTGAACAAAGCCTCGTTCAGCGCGAGGACCTTGCCTTCGAAACTGCGCTTGCGCAATTGCCCGAGCTGTTCGCCGACAGCTTCAAAATCGGCATCGAACAGCGCAATGCCGTCGCCCCCGAAGCTCTGTTCGATCGCCTTGGTGAGATCCTTGGTCTTCTGGTTCTTGCGTGGATCGCCGTCGCTGTCGAAAAACTCGTGGCAAAGCGCATCGAACGCCTCGACGCTGGCACCCGCACTCAATGCCTTCTCGATCGCCGTGGCGCGCTTCTGGTTCACCGCCGTGCCGCGGCCGAGCAGCGCCGAAATCCCCAGGATGCGTTGCTTCAGCCGGCCGTCGTCCCATAACGCCAGCCGCGCGTCGGTCGTGCCATCCACGCCGCAGAGGTCGCGCAGCCATTCCATGGGCGCATCTTCGCCGTTCTGCGTCATCGCCCACCACTCCGCCCGCTTGTCGACGAAGGCATCGAGCAGGCGTCGCGCATTCCAGTCGCCGACCATGTCATACAGCGACAGCAACGCCTTGCGCGCTTCACCATGCTCCTCGTTGTTCAGCGACTGCATGAAGCGTCCGTAGGCATCGATCAATAGCTCGCCGGTCGTCTCCGTCAAGGTATAACCGTGCGGAACACCGGAGGCGAGCGGCGCGATCTGGATCAGGCGCGCGAACCAGCTGTGAAAGGTATCGATGGACAGGCTTTGCGGGCTCGCCAGCACGCGCTCGTACAAACTGCGTGCAGCGGGTAGCACCCGCGGCAGATCGGTTTCCGTCACGCCGCGCTCCACCAGCAGCGCGCGCGCTTCCGGTTCCGGTTTGAGCGCGAGTTCATGCAGCAGTTGCAGCAGGCGTTCGCGCATTTCCTGGGCCGCCTTGCGCGTGAACGTGATGGCCAGCAATTCGGATGGCGCGACGCCGGCCAGCAGCAGGCGCAGCATGCGCGCCACCAGTAGCCAGGTCTTGCCGCTGCCGGCGCAGGCTTCGACTACCACGGAGCGAGCCGGATCGCAGGCAATTCGGGTGAATTGTCCGGCGTCGACCGCCTCGCCATTCGCCTCGTACGCGCGTGGCGCGCCAGCCTGCGGCCGCATCACCATGCCCCCTTGCGGCACAGCCCGCGCACGTCGCAATAGGTGCAGACCGACTCGATGCCATGCGCGCGCAGCGGCGCCCCCCAGCCTATCGCACTGACGCTTGCCACGATCTGCGTCTCCAATAGCTGCTGCCAATCGGCGAAGTTCTTCGCCTCGGCATCCCCGATCTTGTCCTTGGTGGCTTCCAGCGCCACGAAATGCGCCGCAGCGACCGGGCTGTCTGACAGCAGTCCATAGAAGGCGAGCTGATGGTCTTCACCTTCCTTGATCCGATCGCGCAGGGTCTGCAGCGGTTTGGTCTTGTAGTCCAGCACGGCACGCTCCCCGTCATCGTTTTCGTCGATGCGATCGATAAAGCCATGCAAGGTGATTTGCCCGCCGTCCCATGACAGGATCTTGTCGAAATGCTGTTCGCCCGTAACGAAGCGCCAACCCTGACTTTCCCGCTCGTTCGCCCATGCGAGGTAAGTGGGGATCACCTTCTGCCAGCGTGCGTAATAGCCGAGCGCGGCGGCGCTACGCGCAAGCGCTTCGGCAAATACGCGCTCGGAGATTTCACGCAGAAGCGCCTCGCGTTCGGCAAATGGAACCGCGCGGTCGCGCACGCTGTCGTGATAAGTCTTCAAGATCGCATGCAGCCAGTCGCCGTAATCGCGCTTTTCCGGCATCTCGGACAATTCATCGAGGCCGCTCAGCCCGAGCATGCGTGTGGCGAAGAATTGATAGGGGCAGGCAACCAGACTGTTGTAGCCGCTGGCCGACAACTTGCGCGGAAGCAGTTGCGGCGCGGACGGTGCGGGAATGGCCGGCGGCATGGGCTGGAGGTTCCGCGAAGCGATCTCGACACGATGCATCGGCAGCTTCCCCTTGCCGGCGCGCTCCAGTGCCAGTTGCAGGCGTTCGATCCAGCCGCTGACCGCGTTCGGCTCGCCATCCTTGTGCGACTGCCAGGACAGCACCACTTCCGGCGTGCCGCTCAGCAGCGCAGCGAAGTCGCGCAATTGCGACCGCTGCCGCATCTCGCGCGTGGCGAGTCCGAGCTCGCGACGCACGGTATTGGCGAAGAACAAAGTCTCCTGCGTGTCCGATGGCAAGTGGTCTGCGTCGGCACCAACCATCAGCACGGCATCGAAGTTGCGCAATCGGGTTCCGTTCAGGTGCAGCATCACGACCCGGCGGTCCGACTCGGCCGTCACGAAGGGTGTCGATTCCAGTTGCAGGCTGAGGAAGGCGCGCCATTCGGAAAACGAGAATGCATGCGACACTGCCTCGCAATCCTGCATCAGCATGTCCAGCAGTCCGACGACCTGCGCACCGGCCTCGTCCGCTTCCAGCGCCGCGCGCATGCCCAGCGAATCCAGCGCCAGGCCGGTGACCTTGCCCCATTCGGCGAGGCTCTTGCGACCGGCGAACAGTTCCGCCTGACCGGCAATCCGCCGCAGCAGTTCCGATGCCAGCGGCGCCTCGCGCAAGGCGGATACCGCTGCGTCCCATCCGCCGAGCACATTGAAACGGCGCAGTGCATGTTCGATTTCCATCACGCGCGCCGTCTTGTCGGGCATGTCCGGCAACAGGTAGGGCGACTTCAGCAAATCCAGCAGCGTCACGGTGTCCGCGCGCGTGCTGACCACGTCGAGCAAGGCCGCAATCGCCGCCGCCGTGCGCGTCGTGGAGAGCTTCCACCCCGTCTCATCGGCCACGAAGATATTCGCACGCTCCAGCAGGGCACGCACGCGCCGCGCCACCACGCGGTCCTGCGCTATGATGGCAATGCGAGTCTTCCCCGCCTGCAGCCAATCGATCACGGTCTGCGCGCAGTTTCTGGCCTCCTCTTCCAGGCTTCCGGCTTCGGACAGCGACAGCCCCGGTGGCATTTCGATAACGCAGCCCGCATGCCCGAGGAACGAATCGCGACCATCCTCATCCAATGCTTCGGGCCAGGCAATCGCGTATACGCCTTCCACTGCGCCGGCACGCCAATCCGGCAGTACCGGCAGCAGCAACTGCCTGTCGCCCCAGGCATTCAGGAAGGCCGCATGAAGACCGTCCGGCGGTTCCGGATTGACCCAGATCAAGGGCGCATCCGCGCCGGCGGCCAGTCGCATCATGCGCGAGAAGGCAACTGCGGTCACATCGCTGCGGTCGAGTTGGCCCTTCCACAATGTCCATACCAGTTGCGCTTCGTCCGACAGGACATTGCGCGCCGGCAGCGGCAACTGCTCCAGGGCCGCCTGCCAGCGTTCCTCGGCGACATCGGGAGACAATTTCATCGAGGGAAGCAAGGCCGTGGTCAGTTCATCGAACAGCGCCAGGAGCATTTGCGCCAGCGGAAGCAGATCGGTATTGCGCCGCGCGGAAAACAGCTTTTTCAGCCATGCGTGCCGACGCAGTTCCGCATACAGCAGCATCATGCGTTCGCTGCCGGGCGCTGCGCCTTCGTTGTCAACCGGCGGCAGCATCGATAGGCAGGCTGGCAGGGTCGTGATCCGCGGCGGAATGAATGCCCGGCCAATGCGTGCCGCGAGGGCGGCCTTCAGGTACTGTGCATGGACGAAACCGGGCACAAGCACCCGCACGCTCGAGAAATCCCTCCCGTCCGGATCGGCGTCCGCCAGGGGGCCGTCCTCCAGTAGAGCTTGCGCCAGATCGGACCAGAAAGCGGCGGACGGCGGGATCAGCAATGGGCGCAGCAGCATGGTGGTTCGCTAAGAGGGTAAGCCGGGCATGGGAACTATAGCGCAGGCAATGCGCCCGAATGTGCCCGCCATTTTATGCGAGCAGGTCGAAAATTGAGCCGCCTCTCTACATTTTTCGTGAAAATCGGTTATGATTTGCCCAACACCCCGCCGCTTTACGTCTTGCAGCATTCTTCAATAAGCTTGAAATCGTGCACGACGTCTCCACTTGCTTATAGCCATCCCCTGCACGCCGATCGCGGAGATTGGGTAAGATTAGCAAGCCAGCAGGCGCACAAATTGACATCTTTGACCCTCTCACCGAGGAAACCATGAGCGAAAACATTAAACACATCACCGATGCATCCTTCGACTCGGACGTTCTGAAATCCGACAAGCCGGTTCTGGTCGACTTCTGGGCCGAATGGTGCGGCCCCTGCAAGATGATCGCCCCGATCCTCGAAGAAGTCGCCAAGGAATACGATGGCAAGCTGCAGATCGCGAAAATGGACGTGGACTCCAACCAGGCTGTCCCGGCCAAGTTCGGCATCCGAGGCATCCCGAC
>JAKACN010000017.1 GCA_021821365.1 Pseudomonadota bacterium
CTGGAAGACCGCATCAACGGCTGCTTCCTGCGCTCGATGAACGGCAAGCCGTTGCCCGCCGATTCCGCGGACATGAAAGCGATGGTGGCCTACTTCGACTGGATGAAGAAAGAAACGAAGCCGCAGGACAAGGTCGCGGGGCGCGGCGTCGGCAAGATGGACATGGCCATCAAACCCAACCTGGACAATGGCAAGCAGGTATATGCAGCGCAGTGCGCGGCCTGCCACGGCAAGGAAGGCGAGGGCCTGCGGCGGGGCGACGGCAGTTTCATCTACCCGCCGCTGTGGGGCGACCAGTCCTTCAACATCGGCGCCGGCATGGCGCGCACCTATACCGCCGCCGCCTTCGTCAAGCGCAACATGCCGATCGGCCTCCACGCGAAATTCCCGCTGGGGCAGGGCGGCCTGTCCGATCAGGATGCGGTGGACGTCGCAGAATACTTCTCGCACCAGCCACGCCCGGACTTCGCCGGCAAGGTCAAGGACTGGCCGAAAGACCCGAAGCCGGCGGATGCGCGCTATTGATGGCGTAGTCGGCTTGCATCAATTGCGCCGCCACTGCGCGCCGTCCTCGACGGCGCGGCCTTCCTCGCGCAACTTGACGAGATGCGCCGTCAGGGAACGCATCGCCATCGCGAAGCGTTCGCGAGGCACGTCTGCATAGACCACGAGAAGCAGTTGCTCCACGGTGGCGACGCGCAGGCTATCAAGCGCGGCCAGCACGAGGTTCTCGCGTGCCTGCCGGTGCGCCAGCAGGCGATCGATGCATTCGCCCGCGCGGTCCATCAGGAAGCCATGCCCTGGCGCGAGCCAGTCGACGTTCTCCTGCCGAACCTTGTGCAGCGACGCCAGGTAGTGACCCATGTCGCCATCCGGCGGATTGATCACGACCGTGGACCCCTGCATGATGTGGTCGCCGGTAAAGAGCAGCCGCTCTTCTTCATGCAGGTAGCACAGGTGGTTCGACGCGTGGCCGGGTGTGTGGATGGCGCGGATCGTGCACTCGCCGACCCGAATGCGTTCGCCGTCCGCGAGGACGCGGTCCGGCACGAAGCCCTGGTCCTGGTGATCGAAGGGCGGCGGCGGCAGGCCGATCAATTCCGCGCCGGTCTTCTCTTTCAGCAGTCGCGCGGCGGGCGAGTGATCGCCGTGCGTGTGCGTAACGAGTATCCGGCGGATGCGGCCGCCCGCCTGTTCGAGCAGAGCATGCACATGTTCTTCCATGGCGGGGCCCGGATCGATCACGGCGATATCGTCGCCGGCGCCGAGCAGATAGGTGTTGGTGCCCGGCCCGCGCATGAAATGCGGATTCGGGCTGGCGATGCGGCGCACCGTGCCCGAAAGCCGCGTGACGACGCCCGGCACGATCTCGCAGGATGCCTTGCCTGTTCCCTTCGGATCGAGCTTGCCGACTTCCGCGTAGGCGGCATCGCTCGCAAGCAGGATCTTTCGCACGTCGCCGGCCAGTGCCGGTCGCGGCATGATCGGCGCGATCGTCGCCAGGCTGCGCGCGTGCGCGATGAGGGAGGCGGTGTCGCGAAACGTGGCGAGCGATTCCAGCGTCTTGATGGTCGGGAACATCAGTGTCATTTGCCCGGAGCGATGACGCGCGAGCGCATCGGAGGGGCTGATCCAGAGATGTCCGATGGTTTCTGCATCGTCATGCGACGCCGTTTGCGCCGACGGCGCCGCGGCCACGAAGAAGCGCGTGTTGAAGCGGCGTGGCGCGATGGGCGGTGCGATCCAGTGACTGAAATAGTGCAGTCTGTCGGTGGCAAGGCGCAGCTTATGCGCGCCGCACACGTCGGCCAGCGTCATTTCCCCGGCGCGCAATTTCCTGCGGCTGTCGGCCAGCGCAGACGCCATGTCCCGCGTAACGGCGTCGAGCAATTCTCCTGCTTCGTTGCAGGCCAGCAGCAGGCCCGATTCCTCGAAACACTCGCGGATGGCGGCAACCCAGTGCGCGAGCCCGCCGCTTTCCAGATTCAGCCGGCGGTTGGCGCTTGCCTCTTCCAGGCCGGCACAGTGCGCCGGTGACGCGGCGAGCGCGTCGCCTGCATCCACCGCGCCGCCCGGAAAAACATGCGCGCCCTCCGCAAACGTCGCGTCGTGCGAGCGTTGCAACATCAGGAGTTCGATGCCCTGCGGGCAATCGCGGGCCAGTATCAATGTCGCGGCAGGGCGGAGGGCGGGCAGCGTTGCGGTCATCGTTGTTTCAGCTCAAGGTGGATGCGTTTCGCCGGCGGCGGGCGGGCCGGCTACGCCCTATTATGGCCTGTTTCACCATAGCCGTTCGGCGTTGCGCCGGCCATGAACGAAGAGATAACAAAACTGTAGAATGTTGCATCATTCGACCGATCATTCAACGCCATCAGAAGGAGCATCATGAGCATTCAAACCATCGGCATCATCGGTGCCGGGCAAATGGGCAGCGGCATTGCACAGGTCTGCGCGCTGGCGGGCATCAACGTCGTCATGCGCGACATCAGCAACGAGGCGGTGCAGCGCGGCGTCGACGGCATCAAGGCATTGTTCGAGCGCGCGGTCGGCAAGGGCAAGATGACAGCGGAGGACATGAATGCCGCGCTCGCGCGCATCAGCGGCACGACCGACCTGAACAAGCTCGCCAAGGCCGACTTCATCATCGAAGCGGCAACGGAAAACCTGCAGCTCAAGCTGAGCATCCTGAAAGAAATCGACGTGCTGGCCAAGCCCGGAACGATCATCGCCACCAACACGTCTTCGATTTCCATCACCAAGCTCGCCGCGGCGATGTCGCGTCCGCGCGAATTCGTGGGCATGCACTTCTTCAATCCGGTACCGGTGATGTCGCTGGTGGAAGTGATCCGTGGTGTGCAGACCAGCGACGAGACCGTCGCCATCACGGAAGCGTTGGCGAAGAAGGCCGGCAAGACGCCGATCCTGGTGAAGAACTCGCCCGGCTTCGTCGTCAACCGGATCCTGGTCCCCATGATCAACGAAGCCGTGTTCGTGCTGCAGGAAGGCATCGCCAGCGCGGAGGAAATCGATGCCGGCATGAAGCTGGGCGCGAACCATCCGATCGGCCCGCTGGCGCTGGCCGACCTGATCGGTCTCGACACCTGCCTGGCCGTCATGGAAGTGTTCTATCGCGACTTCAACGATCCGAAATACCGTCCGGCGCCGCTGCTCAGGGAAATGGTCGATGCCGGCTTTCTCGGCAGGAAAGCCAAACGCGGCTTCTACCAGTACTGACAGACCGAAAGGAAATACAGGAGACGACCCGTGAGCCTTGCCCATTTGCTGGTGCGGCACGCCCGCGCCACACCCCAGCGCGCCGCTGTCTTCCACGGCGCGGCACTGCACGCCACCTATGGCGAATGGGCGGCCCGCAGTGCGGGACTCGCTGCGCGCCTTCGCGAAGCCGGCCTCGTTGCGGGCGACCGCGTGCTGGTGTTCATGCACAACCACCCGCGCTACCTCGAAGTACTCTGGGCCGCGTGGTGGGCCGGCCTGGTGGTCGTTCCTGTCAATGCCAAGCTCCACGCAAGGGAAGTGGAGTGGATCATCGAGAACGCACGGATCCGGTGGGGCTTCGTCTCCTCCGACGTCGCTCCCGAGCCCTTGGCCGGGCTGGAGCGGCAGATCGACGTGACGTCCGGCGAAGCCGATGCGTGGTTCGCGCCTGTGCCCGACATGAACACCGTTCCTGTAACAGAGCGGGCAGCGGGCGATGTGGCGTGGCTGTTCTACACCAGCGGCACCACCGGCCGTCCGAAGGGCGTGATGCTCACGCATCGCAATCTGATGACGATGGGCCTCACCTATTTCGTGGATGTGGACGCGGTGGCGCCGGACGACGCCATCGTCTATGCAGCGCCGATGTCGCATGGCGCGGGGCTATATGCCATTCCGCACCTGATGGCCGGCGCGCGCCACGTGGTGCCCGCATCCGGCGGCGTGGACCCGGCGGAGCTGTTCGCGCTGGGGCGGCAGGTCGGCCCCTTGTCCACCTTCGCCGCGCCGACCATCGTCAAGCGCCTGGTGGACCACGCGGAGCAGGCGGGGCTGACCCCCGAGGACGCGGCGCGCGCCTTCAAGACCATCGTGTACGGCGGCGCGCCGATGTACGTGGCCGATATCCAGCGCGCGCTGCGCGTCATGGGGCCGCGCTTCGTGCAGATCTACGGCCAGGGCGAAACGCCGATGGTGGCCACGGCGCTGTCGCGCGGGCATCTGCGGGACACCGCCCATTCGCGCTACCTGGAGCGCATTGCTTCCGTCGGCACGGCGCAGACGCCGGTACAGGTGCGGGTGACCGACGACAACGGCCGCGACCTGCCAACCGGCGAGGTGGGGGAAGTGGTGGTCAAGGGCGATACCGTGATGGCCGGTTACTGGGGCAACGAAGCCGCGACCGCATCGGCCATCCGCGACGGTTGGCTCTTTACGGGCGATGTCGGCTGCCTCGATGCCGACGGATTCCTCACGCTCAAGGATCGCAGCAAGGATCTGATCATCAGCGGCGGTTCCAACATCTATCCGCGCGAAGTGGAAGAGGTGCTGCTGACGGCGCCAGAGGTGGCGGAAGTGGCCGTCGTCGGCGCACCCGATCCCGAATGGGGCGAAGTGGTAGTGGCATTCGTGGTTCCTGCCGCCGGCAGCGCCGTCACGGCGGAGTCGCTGGACCGGCATTGCCTCGAACAGATCGCCCGCTTCAAACGGCCGAAGCGCTATGTGCTGGTCGAACAGCTACCCAAGAACAACTACGGCAAGGTGCTCAAGACCGAGCTGCGCGCATTGCTGAAAGCCTGAATCATCGATCCGATTCATCGATCCGATGGGTCGGGCGGCGCTTCAGCATCCGCGCTCTCGGCGTCGAGGCCCCATTCGAGCCAGTCTTCGCCGAACAGCTCGACCGGATGCTGGGTGCGCTCCGACCCGTTTCCGCAGGCAAGTGAATCGACGGGACAGAACTTGTCGCACCCCCAACAGATCCGCTCGGGATGCTTGGGATTCACCGGGAATTTTTTTGCCATGTGACGACTCCTGCTGCGGATTGCCGGCGCTCGGCGCCTGTCGACGTCGGTCCGGCGTCGACCACGATGAGCCGACATCGCTACTTTACCATAAGATGCATCTAAAATGAATCTTTGATGCGAGCTGCGCATGGCGTGGAGTTCGTGATGCTGAACATGCTCGACACCTGGCGAACCGTCGTGTCATGGTCTTCAGCGCAATGCGCCGAAGACCTTGCCGATGATCTTGCTGCCGGTGCCGAGCGGGTCGCGCCGGATCGCCTTTTCTTCTTCGGCGATCATCGTGTACAAGCCGTCGAGCGCGCGCTGCGTTACATACTCTTCCACCGTCGACTCTTTCGATCCCACGCCCAGCCGCGCTATCTGGCCCATGGCGCTGTTGTACTGGGCGGAGAGGCTGGAACGGTCGGTGACTTTCTTCACCACCGGCAGGAAGGTCGTCGAGAGTTGCGCGGATGTCTTCGCGCGGAAGAAGTCCGTCACCGAGGTATCGCCGCCGGTCAGGATCTGTTTGGCATCGGCCACCGACATCGATTTGATGGCATTGAGCAGCAAGGGCTTGGCCATCGGCACGGCGGCTTCCGCGGCGCGATTCATCGACACCACGAGTTCGTCGAGCTGCTGTCCCCGGCCGGTCATTTTCAGCACCGGCCGAGCCTGCTCGAGAATCGGCGGCAGTGAAATCCGGACCTTCTCATTATTCAGGAATCCGTCACGCACGCCGAGTTTGGCGACAGCGGACACCGCGCCTTTCTCCAGCGCAGCCTTCAGCCCGCTGGTCGCTTCCTGGTTCGACAGATCGTCGAGGGAGACGGCCATGGCGGCCGATGCGACAAGACATAGCATGAACAGCAGCGGCTTCGCCGACGGAAGGATGGACATGGCAGGCTCCCTTGAGGTATGCGCTTCGATGTCTTTCCAGTGTAGTCGCGGAAAACGGGAATGGGCGGCCGCATCGCGGGCGGTTTTCATGAAGCAAATCAACCTCGCGTTGCCAGCGGCGGAACAATTTTGACTCACGTCAACTATTCCCAAGCCCATTTCCGGGGCTCAATTTTTAGTGATAGTCTGAATAAAAATTCCGTCCGCCATGGTAATTCGGCAAGGGGGAAATTCGGAGGAGGCAAGCCTGAAACGAATTTTCTACTAAGGGAGAAAAATAATGGACGCCTGGATGATTCATGGAGTTTTTGCACTGGCTGCGGTATTGGTGTCGACAGGCATCTTCTTCTTCGTGGTGACGAGGGGAGCGCTGATCGTGCGCGGCCTCACGCCCGGGTCGCAAAGCGAGCGGTCGCACGTCTATCCGATCTACTCGAACATGGGCCTGATCAAGATGGTCGACTTTCAGCCGATCATCTCCGCGATCCTGCTGTTCCAGTATCACCGCCTCGTTTCTAAAATCGTGTCCGGTCTCAGGCAGCAGGACCTGCGCGGCAAGAAGGTGCTGATCACATCCTGCGCGTTCGGTAACGTTATGCCGCGCGTGGTGAAGGCCGCGCTGCAGAGCGGCGCCGAGCGCGTTCTCGTCGCGGACATCATTCCCAATGAGCTGGAGCACGCCAGGAGCAAGCTCGCCCACTTCGGCAACAAGGTGGAGTTCGTCGTCGACAATGCCACCGCAATGAAACAGCGGGAGGGCGCGGTCGATGCCAACGTGATTTTCTTCCTGCTGCATGAGCTGCCGCACCACCTCAAGGGCCAGGCGCTGGCGGAAGCAGGGCGCATGCTGGCCCCCGGTGGAAAGCTCTACCTCGGCGAATTCCATCGTCCGGAACTGCGCGTGCTGCGCGCGCTGAGCTGGACCTACTTCAAGGTGTTCGAGCCGCTCGGCCTCGCATTGTGGAACACGCATGACCCGCTTGCATGCCTCGACGAGATGGGCGGATGGAAGTGCGACCGGACCACCTACTTCTTCGGCAACTTCCAGATCGTTACCGCAACCAAACAGTAAGCATCGCGGGCAACATCGTCAGGCCGGCGGCCTGACGAACTTCATTCAAGCCGCGGCCGGCGGGCGGCAGGTTCAGGCCCACCGGCCGCCGGCGCTTCTGCGGCGCATCAGTGGCCGACCACATCTCCCTTCAGGCTCGACAGCAGCGCCACGACCTCATTTTTCTCCTGTGCCGGGACCTTGAATTTGTCGAGCACCTTGACGGTGTCTTCCGCCAACGCGTTGAAGTCGGCGTCGCTCAGCTTCATGCCCGTGTGCGCGGCGCGCATGTCCTTGCCCTGGTACTTGCAGGGACCGCCGCTTGCCTGGCACAGGAAGTCGCGCAACTGGCCGCCGAAGGCATCCGGCCGGGTCTTCGCAAAGCGGGCATTGATGCGCGCATCCGACGAAACGACCGTCCAGAGTTCATTTACCACGGCGTTCAGGGCATTCATGCCGCCGAGGCGCTCGAAGAGGGGCTTGCTGCTGTCGGCAAAAGCGCCGGCGGAAAGGGTGATGGCAAGAGCGCCGAGTGCGATCGAGCGGGAGATGCGTTGCATGATGTTTCCTTTCTGAAGAGAGTGTGCGAAAGCGTCGTGGACCGCCGGGCCATCCCGGCGAATCGCGTGGAGATTCAGACGGTGACCCGGTTGCCCCACTTGCCGTGCAGATTGCAGGAGGTCACGGCGAGCAGGGCATCGCCTGCCTTGAGGCGCTGGACGAAGGTCACGGTGGGCAGCGAGGCCTCGGCCTGCGACCGGTTCATGGCGTGTTCGGCAACCAGTTCGCCATTCAGGTAAAGCGCAATCCCGAAGATCTGATGGTCCCTGGTCGCTTCGTGCCTGGCATGGACCGTCACCTTGTAGAAGTCGCCCGGCGGCGTCTTGCCGAAGGCCACGCCGGCGCTGTCCACCTTCTCCAGCGCGAGCGAGGGCGTGTGTGCCGCCTCCGCACCGGGTTGCAGATTTGCCAGGTCTTTGGCGAATTTCACGTCCTGGAGGTTTTCGGCCAGCGCCGGCGGCATCAGGGTCGTGCCGACAGCGGCAACCGCGCCTGCCAGCGCGCTCTTCACAAACGAACGTCGAACATTGTTTTGCATGGGTCGCTCCTGTTGGATGGTTGGGGAAACGGAGCGAATCTTAAGGACGCATCTGTTGCTTGTATGTAACTCAGGTTACAGAGATGCGGAGACGGCCCGATCAAGGACGGGACGCATGAATCGGGGGTGAGTTGTCTAACTAACAACGAAAGAAAACTTGCCCTCGGATAATTCTCTTTGCAAATCCCCTTGACATGTAAACGAGAATCGTTATCATCGAACTTGTTGATAACGATTCTCGTTCAAGACCGACAAACATGAACCTCCGCCACGTCCTCATCGCCACGATTCTTGTCCTTCCCGTTTTCGCCAATGCGGCGGACAAGGAAATCACCCTTGTCATCAAAGACCATCGATTTGCGCCCGCCGAGGTGAAGGTGCCGGCAGGGCAGAAGGTGAAGCTCATCGTGGACAACCAGGATGCGACACCGGAGGAATTCGAAAGCCACGACCTGAATCGCGAGAAAGTGATCCCGGCCCGTTCCAAAGGCAGTGTCTTCATCGGTCCACTGAAGGCAGGTCGCTATTCCTTCTTCGGCGAATTCCATGAAGACACCGCCAAGGGCGTGATCATTGCGGAGTAAGACATCATGTTCGGATCAGCCATCATCGTTTTTCGCGAGTCGCTCGAAGCGGCACTCCTGATCGGTATCATCGCCGCCTCCACCCGCGGGCTGGAGCGTCGCAACCGCTGGCTCGGCCTCGGCATTGCGGCCGGCATCGCCGGATCGCTGATCGTCGCCTGGCTGACCGAATCGATCGCCGACCTGTTCGGCGGTAGCGGACAGGAAATCTTCTCCGCGACAGTGCTCGGTATCGCCGTGATCATGATCGGTTGGCACAACATCTGGATGGCGTCGCATGGCAAGGAAATGGCCATGAAGGCCAGGAACGTCGGCATCGCCATCCGCAACGGCCAGCAGGAATTGTCGGCCATTGCCATCGCCATCGCATTGACCGTGCTGCGCGAAGGTTCGGAAGCCGCGCTGTTCCTGCAAGGCATGCTGGCCAGCGCCTCGGATGGCCCCGGGCTCGTCATGCTGGGCGGCGCGCTCGGCCTGATCGGTGGCACAACGATCGGTGTCGTCACCTACCTGGGCCTGCTGCGCATCCCGCTGCACCGCTTCTTCTCCGTGACCGGCACGCTGCTGTTGCTGCTGGCGGCCGGTCTGGCAAGCCAGATGGCGAAGTTCCTGATCCAGGCCGACCTGCTGCCCCCGCTTGCCTCGCCGCTTTGGGATACGTCCTGGCTCCTGCCTGTCCAGTCGACACTCGGCTCGGCGCTCGCGATCCTGTTGGGCTATGAGGACAAGCCCACCGGCATGCAAGCCGTTTTCTACTTCACCACGCTCGTCTGCATTTATGCCGGCGCAACGTGGACACATCGCAACCTCATCAACTCCTCCCACAAACTCAAATCAGCATGAAATCCAGGAAACAATTGATCGGCGCTGCGAGCGCCGTGGCAGCGCTCGTCCTGACGGCGCACAATGCCATCGCCGGCCCGGCCGATTATGTCTATACACCGACCGTCGAGTACGGCGAGCGTGAAATCGACTTCAAGGCGGGCACCGCAAAGAAAACCGACGAAGCACGGGAAAGCGCAGCCTCGATCGGCTTCGGCTACGGTGCGACCGAATACTGGTTCACCGAGCTGTACGCGAAGTACAAGCGAGAGAATGGCAGCGGCACCTTCTTCGATGCCGTCGAATGGGAAAACAAGTTCCAGCTCACCGAAACGGGCAAGTATCCGGTGGATATCGGTTTCATCACCGAGATCGAGCGCCCGCAGGACCATAGCGAAGGCTGGGAGGTGAAGTTCGGACCGCTGTTCCAGACCGATATCGGCAAGACCCAGCTCAACCTGAACGTTCTCTTCGAGCGGAATTATCGCGCCGCAGAAGCCAACCCCATGCGCCTCGGCTACCAATGGCAGGCCAAGTACCGCTGGAAACCGCAGTTCGAGTTCGGCGCCCAGGGTTTCGGCGATGTCGGCAAATGGGACAACTTCGCGCCGCGCGCCGAGCAATCCCACATCGTCGGCCCGGCGATCTTCGGCAAGATTGCCTTGGGCGGGCGCCAGGTAATCAAGTACAACGCCGCGTACCTGATCGATGCCAACGATGCCAAGCACAGCAACACGTTCCGGACGCAGGTGGAGTACGAGTTCTGATCGCGCTGGCGGCAAGGCCTGAAAAGCAAAAAGCCCGGTTCATCGAACCGGGCTTTTTGCTTTGAATCTGTTGGGGTGGCCGATGGGACTCGAACCCACGACGACAGGAATCACAATCCTGGACTCTACCAACTGAGCTACGGCCACCATTGAGAGCTTTGCCGGACAGTACATCAGGCAAGCCCGTAATTATACAAACTTCAGTCCGAACTGGCAAATGTCTGCATTCAATTGCCTGCGGCAACGCGCATCACCTCGGGATGAATGCCTAGCAAACGCGAGAAGGCGTCCTCGAGCGCCGATTCGCCGCCGGTAGTGAATCCCGAAATCGTACCCGTGCCTTCGATCCGCTCCAGGTTGCGTTCCGACAAAAGACGCTTCAGTTGCCGGGCGACCGGTTCGCCCGTATCGACGATAGCGACAGGCGCAGAGGCGATGCGGGCGATAATCTTTTCGATCAGGGGTTGTACGAAAGGATAGTGCGTGCAGCCGAGGACCAGCGTATCGGCACCCTGCACGATCAGCGGGGCGATATAGCCATGCAGCAGTTCCGCGGTGGCCGCGGACTGCAGTTCGCCTTTCTCCACCTGGTCGGCAAGCCCGATGCAGGGTTGCGGGAGGAATCGGACATCGGCCGCGGCGCCGATTTGCTGATGCAGCAATCTGAACTTTTCGCTGGAGAGCGTGCGCTTGGTGGCCAGCACGCCTACAGTCCGGCTGCGTGTCAGCGCAGCGGCCGGTTTCAGGCCAGGCTCCACGCCGACTACCGGCAGGGAAGGGTAGCGGGCGCGCAGCGCCTTGATCGCAGCGGCAGTCGCTGTGTTGCAGGCGACCACGAGCGCCTTGGCGCGGTGTTCAACCAGGAATGCTGCAATCGCCAGCGACCGCGCCACGATCTCTTCTTCCGGTCGGCCACCATAGGGCGCGAAACTGGAGTCGGCGAAGTACAGCAGGTCCTCGTGCGGCAGGATGGCGCGAATGTGTTTCAGGATGGACAACCCGCCGATACCGGAGTCGAAGACGCCGATCGGCGCATCGGGTGAGATCGAGGTGTCGGAAAAATCAGGCATGCGAGGATGGGCCGGGCGGGTGTGTTCGGTTGCGGGAATCTGATATATGCGACCGCATCATCCCACAAAAAAGTCCGAATGCGCCGGAAGGTGTTCGAACGGCACGGATAGCACCCGCTGCAGCTCGGTGACCTGGTCACGGTGCATATAGGCCAATCGCTGCAGCAATTCCTCGCCCTTGGGCAGCAGGTAGACCTCGACGCAACGCTTGTCGTCCCGTCCGGGCCGGCGCGCGACCAGACCGGCCTTTTCGCAACGCGATGTGAGCGCCACTACGCCATGGTGATGCGCCTGCAGCCGTTCGGCGAGCTCCGCAATGGTTGCCCATTCGCGCCCCGGATAACCCTTGATCTGCAAGAGAAGAAGGTATTGCAGCGGCGTAATGCCTTGCGATTGGGTCAATTCTTCGCTGAATCTCAGGAAGCGCCGCAATCGGTAGCGGAAATCGGCCAGAGCTTCGTACTCCGGTTTGCCGAGCAGAGTGGAGGGAGCGGAATCGGGCATCAGCAGTTGAAGCGTAATGGACTTGTAGGACGATGATATACGATCAGACACAATTTTCGGGCAAGAATCGCAACCGGCAGTTACATGATCGCAAGAACATCGGTGTAGACTTTTCTGGCTTTATATCATAAAGTGATACAAAATTTTTTGACGCAGGCCGGGTTTTTTGCAGAAGTTTTTTTCTGCGTGTGCGTCATACTCTCTATCGCGAAGCAGACCCATGCGCCGTGAAGAGGCCGTGCATTTCATCGGCAGAAAGGAAGAAGTGAAATGAATTTGCTTAAATTGATGAAAATGCCGTTTTCCTTCCACGAGGGGTGGGATCAGGTCGATGCGACCCACGTTTCCATCCTGAAGATTTTCCTGCAACTGGTTTTGCCGCTCTCCCTTCTTCCGCCTGCGATGCTCCTCTATGCAGGCTCGCACCATGCGTCCGCTTATCTGCTGGATGCAGCGCCGACGCGCTGGGAAGCGGTGGCAGCAGTTTTCTTCATCGCCGAGCTGGTCACCGTGCCGCTCATGGGCGTGCTGCTCAAACAGATCGCGTCGACCTACCAGATTTCCGCCGACACGCCGCGCAGCTTCCTGCTGGCAGCCATTACCGCCGTTCCGATGTTCCTCTCGAGCCTCGGGCTCGCGATTCCGAACCTGTGGGGGATGATCTGCGTCATCGTGGGCGGCCTGCTGATCGCCGCCAGCGTGCTTTATCACGGCACGGTCCACATCCTGAAGCTGGATGATCCCAGCGGCGCCGAGGTCCTGAGCGCCGAGGCGTTCGCATCCGGCGCGCTGGTCTGGGCGCTGCTGTGCGCATTCGTGCTGGTGCCGCTCATGAATTGACGGACGTCGAAGCGCGGCAGAAAATACACTAACCGAAAGGACTTCCCTTCATGGATCATCCCATGTATCCCGACGTGTCCCGCGAGATCTCGCAAAAGCGGCGTGAACTGGCGCCCGAGATCTACGGCGCATTTCGTACCTTCAGCCAGCGTGTGTTTGCCGATGGTGCGCTCCCCTCGAAGACCAAGGAGTTGATTGCCGTCGCGGTGGCGCATGTCACACAGTGCCCTTATTGCATTCGCGGGCATACCGATCTCGCCTTGAAGAAGGGCTCGACCGAGCAGGAAATCATGGAAGCGATCTGGGTTGCCGCCGAGATGCGTGCCGGTGGCGCGTTTGCCCATTCCGCCGTGGCCATCGACGCCATGCACCAGGCGCAGCACCGGCAGGAAGCCGAACAGAAATAACGAGGGATTGCAGGAGGAAGGTTAAGGAGAGGAAGGAGACAGTGAGTAGAGTGAGACGTAAATAAAAAACAGAGGGGGCACGGAAACGTGACCCCCTCGTTGTTTATGCTTATGCAACCTGCGTTATCAGCCGGCCGTCACTGGAATCGTGAACTTGCCGCTCGCAATGCGTTCCTGCCATTCCTTCGGCGCGGTGTTGTGCACCGACACGCCATTGGCATCGACCGCGACGGTCACCGGCATGTCCTTCACTTCGAACTCGTAGATCGCTTCCATGCCGAGGTCGCCGAAGCCAACCACCTTCGCGCTCTTGATCGCTTTCGACACCAGGTAGGCTGCACCACCGACCGCCATCAGGTAGGCCGACTTGTGATTCTTGATCGACTCGATTGCGACCGGGCCGCGCTCGGCCTTGCCGATCATTGCGATCAGGCCGGTCTTCTCCAGCATCATGTCGGTGAACTTGTCCATGCGGGTCGCCGTCGTCGGGCCTGCAGGGCCAACCACTTCGTCGCGCACCGGATCGACCGGACCGACGTAGTAGATCACGCGGTTGGTGAAGTCCACCGGGAGCTTCTCGCCCTTGGCCAGCATGTCCTGGATGCGCTTGTGCGCGGCATCGCGGCCGGTCAGCATCTTGCCGTTCAGGAGCAGCGTCTGGCCCGGCTTCCAGGAGGCGACTTCTTCCTTCGTCAGCGTGTCGAGATTGATGCGCCTGGACTTCTCGGTGTTCGGCGTCCAGTGCACTTCCGGCCACTCGGACAGCGACGGCGGATCGATGTAGGCCGGGCCGGAACCGTCGAGCACGAAATGCGCATGGCGGGTCGCCGCGCAGTTCGGGATCATCGCCACCGGCTTGGAGGCGGCGTGCGTCGGATGCATCGCGATCTTCACGTCCAGCACCGTGGTCAGGCCACCCAGGCCTTGCGCGCCGATGCCCAGCGCATTGATCTTGTCGCACAGTTCGATGCGCAGCTCTTCCGTCTTGTTGCGCGGACCGCGCTGCTTCAGTTCGTACATGTCGATGTCATCCATCAGCGACTGCTTCGCCATCAGCATCGCCTTCTCGGCGGTGCCGCCGATGCCGATGCCCAGCATGCCTGGCGGGCACCAGCCTGCGCCCATGGCCGGCACGGTCTTCAGCACCCAGTCGACCAGCGAGTCGGACGGATTGAGCATCACGAACTTGGTCTTGTTCTCGGAGCCGCCGCCCTTGGCCGCGACCTGCACTTCCACCGTGTTGCCAGGCACGAGTTCCATGTGGATCACAGCCGGCGAGTTGTCCTTGGTGTTCTTGCGCTCGAACTGCGGATCGTCCACGACCGATGCGCGCAGCACGTTGTTCGGATTGAGGTAACCGCGACGCACGCCTTCATTCACCGCATCGGTGATCGAGCCCTTGAAGCCTTCGAAGCGCACGTCCATGCCGATCTTCAGGAACACATTGACGATGCCGGTGTCCTGGCAAATCGGACGCTTGCCTTCGGCGCACATGCGCGAATTGGTCAGGATCTGCGCGATCGCATCCTTGGCGGCCGGGCTTTGCTCGGCTTCATACGCGCGGGCCAGGTGCTTGATGAAATCCACCGGATGGTAGTAGCTGATGTACTGCAGCGCGGCGGCGACGGATTCGATCAGATCTTCTTGCTTGATGATGGTCATGATGTCTGCTCAGTGTCAGTGGAAATTCCTGGCGCAGTCTGGAACTGGCGCCGTCATTCGGTCACACATGGCGATTGCCATGGTGGAGAAACGGGATGTGATAGTCTTGCGCGTTTCACGCACAAAGCCCACGGCGCGAATGCCGTGACCGGTGGTGCATGCGACAATGGCGACCGCCGGTTCCAGCAAGCCCGCTGCGGGCTGGGGGGCGACGGGGCTCGCCTTGCGAAGGTCGGGGGCGTTGGAATGCATGTCGCCGGGAAATTGGACGAAAATCAAACCTTCTCATTTTACACGCGCTGGCCTTTTTGCTCGCGGATTTCGCACCATGCAACAACGGCAAGGCTGCTGCGAATTCTCAACAGTAAAATGACTGAACGATTTATAAACGGCAGGATGCATCGATACCCATGTCTGTAACCCTTGTGTAAGGCTTGAGTAAGTGAAAAAGATTACCTTCGCAACAATTCAACGTAAGAGCAGGAGACCACTATGTCTGACATCGAAACCCTGAAACAGGAAAGTCGCATCTTCAACCCGCCGGAATCGTTCGTAAAAAATGCCGCCATCTCCGGCATGGAGCAGTACAAGGCAATGTGTGCTGCGGCCGAGAGCGATTACGAGGGTTTCTGGGCGCAGCTCGCGCGCGAGAACGTGCAGTGGCACAAGCCGTTTACGAAGACGCTGAATGAATCGGAAGCCCCGTTCTACAAGTGGTTCGAGGACGGTCAGCTCAATGTCTCTTACAACTGCCTCGATCGCAACTTGCAGAACGGCAACGCCGGCAAGACTGCCATCATATTCGAATCGGACGACGGCAAGGTCACCAAGGTCACCTACCAGGAACTGCATGACAAGGTCTGCCAGTTTGCCAACGGCCTGAAATCCCTCGGCATCAAGAAGGGCGATCGCGTCGTCATCTACATGCCGATGTCCGTGGAAGGCGTGGCCGCCATGCAGGCCTGCGCCCGCATCGGCGCTACCCACTCGGTCGTCTTCGGCGGCTTCTCCGCCAAGTCGCTGCAGGAACGCATCATCGATGCCGGCGCCGTGGCCGTCATCACTGCCGACGAGCAGGTCCGCGGTGGCAAGCACCTGCCGCTGAAGGCCATCGTCGACGAAGCCATCGGCATGGGCGGGTGCGACACGCTCAGGAACGTCGTCGTCTACAAGCGCACCGGCGGCAACATCAATTTCGTTTCCGGCCGCGACCTCTGGCTGCATGACGTGATCGCCAACCAGGCGGCCACCTGCGAGCCGGAATGGGTCGAAGCGGAACATCCGCTGTTCATTCTCTACACCTCTGGTTCTACCGGCAAGCCGAAGGGCGTGCAGCATTCCTCCGGTGGTTACCTGCTGTGGGCGATGCTCACGATGAAGTGGACCTTCGACATCAAGCCGACCGATGTCTTCTGGTGCACCGCCGACATCGGCTGGGTCACCGGCCACACCTACATCGCCTACGGCCCGCTGGCCGTCGGCGCCACGCAGATCGTGTTCGAAGGCGTGCCGACCTTCCCGAATGCCGGTCGTTTCTGGGACATGATCCAGAAGCACAAGACCACGATCTTCTACACTGCGCCGACGGCGATCCGTTCGCTGATCAAGGCTGCGGAAGCCGATCCGGCCATTCATCCGAACAAGTACGACCTGTCCAGCCTTCGCCTGTTGGGTTCGGTCGGCGAGCCGATCAATCCGGAAGCCTGGATGTGGTACTACAAGAACGTCGGCCGCGAGAACTGCCCGATCGCCGACACCTTCTGGCAAACCGAAACCGGCGGTCACATGATTACTCCGCTGCCGGGCGCCACGCCGATGGTTCCGGGTTCCTGCACGCTGCCGCTGCCGGGCATCATGACCGCGGTCGTCGACGAAACCGGCCATGACCTGCCGTGGGGCCAGGGCGGCATCCTTGTCGTCAAGCGTCCGTGGCCTGCCATGATCCGCACCATCTGGGGCGATGCGGACCGTTTCAGGAAGAGCTATTTCCCGGAAGAGCTGGGCGGCAAGACCTACCTCGCCGGCGACGGCGCGGTGCGCAACGAAAAAACCGGCTACTTCACCATCACCGGCCGCATCGACGACGTGCTGAACGTCTCCGGTCACCGCATGGGTACGATGGAGATCGAATCTGCGCTCGTGGCAAATCCGATCGTTGCCGAAGCCGCCGTGGTTGGCAAGCCGGACGAAACCACCGGCGAATCGATCTGCGCCTTCGTGGTCCTCAAGCGCGCCCGCCCGACCGGCGACGAAGCCAAGCAGATCGCTAAGGAGTTGCGCGACTGGGTTGCCAAGGAAATCGGTCCGATCGCCAAACCGAAAGAAATCCGCTTCGGCGACAACCTGCCCAAGACCCGTTCCGGCAAGATCATGCGCCGCCTGCTACGCGTAATCGCCAAGGGCGAGCAGATCACTCAGGACGTATCGACGCTGGAAAACCCGGCGATCCTGGAGCAACTGAAACTGGCGCAATAAGCGCAATCGCCAAGAGAGCGAGGAGACAGGAAACCGGTGCAGCCACAAGCTGCGCCGGTTTCTTTTTTGGAAGTTTCCCGGAAACTAACTGAAAAGCTGCAACAAGTCGAAAGACTTTGCTATAATCTTTGGCTTCGCGCCAGCGAACCAGAATCCAGGAGAGATGGATGAGTGGTTTAAGTCGCACGCCTGGAAAGCGTGTATAGGTTAATAGCCTATCGGGGGTTCGAATCCCCCTCTCTCCGCCATCGACATGTTTTAAGAAGTCCGAAACAGTCCAAAAACCCGCATAACTTCAACGAGTTACGCGGGTTTTTTGTTTCTGGAGCGTTTTTAACGTGCATTGACATCCAGACATTTTGGGGGCACGCTTGGGGGCATATTCGGTGCCCCCAAAACAGGATGCCCCCAAAATGCCTAAACTCGTTACTCCGCTGACCGATGTTCAGGTTAAAACCGCCAAGCCCAAGGACAAGCCCTATAAGCTTTTTGACGGCGGCGGCCTGTATCTGGAGGTCATGCCGACCGGCTCAAAGCTATGGCGCATGAAATTCAAACAAGCCAATGGCAAGGAAGGGCGCTTGTCGTTCGGCAACTATCCAGACGTTTCCCTTTCTGCGGCACGCGCAAAGCGCACCGAGGCCCGCGAACTCAAGGCAAAAGACATCGATCCGGCACAAGCCCGACGCTTGGAAAAGCTGCAACGGGCCGCAGCCGCATCAAACACCTTTGAAGCAGTCGCGCGGCAGTGGCACGCCAACAAGAGCGAAGCATGGAAGGAAAACACTGCCAAGGAAGCCTTGAACCGGCTGGAGAAAGACGTTTTCCCGCTGATCGGCAAGCGACCTGTCGCCGAAATCGACGCGCCATTGATGCTGGACGTATTGCGGCGGGTTGAGCAACGCGGGGCGCAGGAAATCGCAGCCCGGCTTGGACAGCTTTGCAGCCAGATATTCCGCTATGCGATTGCTTCGGGGCTGGCTAAATACAACCCTGTTCCCGATTTGCGCGGCGCGTTGAAACCTCGCCTGAAAGGCCATCACGCTGCCATTACGACAGATGAACTGCCGGACTTTCTCAAGGCGCTGGAAAAGAACGAAGCCAGGATGTACGCGCCGACGCGGATCTTGATGCGTTTGATGATGCTGGTTTTCGTGCGCACCAGTGAATTGATCGAAACCCCTTGGTCTGAAATCGACCTTGAAAATGAGCAGTGGGTGATTCCTTGGCAGCGCATGAAAATGGGGAAAAAGAAGGTGAACCCGCGCAAGGTGGATCATCACGTGAACATGCCCCGGCAGGGATGGGAATTGCTGCGCGAACTGCACACCATGACGGGCCGCAGCAAGTATCTTTTCCCGAATCAGCGCGATCACGAAAAGCCGGTTTCCAACGGCGCGATACTGGCCGCATTAAAGCGCATGGGCTATGGTGGCAAGCACACCGGGCACGGTTTCCGGGCGCTGGCGATGGGCGTTATCAAGGAACGTTTGGGCTATCGGCATGATGTGGTGAATCGCCAGCTCGCGCATATGTCCGGCGACGCCTACGGCGAAGCCTATGACCGGGCCGAATTTCTGGAAGAACGTAGGACAATGATGCAGCAATATGCGGATTATCTGGACACGGCGGCAAGCGGCAAGGTCATCGCCGGGAAGTTTGGCCGGGCCGCATAGAATCAGTTTAACCATGCCTAGGGCGACGGCCCGAAAACAAGGCTCCCTTACCTTGCTGGCATGGTTTCCGTTTTAAGGGACGCGAAAGGGGGCGCGATGGGAAAGCTATACAAACTCAAGGAATGGGTAACTGTCGAAGAGGCGGCAAGCATAATCACCAAGATATGTGAAGAGGACGTGACGTACGCCGATGTGTTGCGCTTGGCATTGGACGGGCACTTGCGATTGTCAGTCTATTTCGTGAATTACGCGATGGGGAAGCGTGGAAAAGTTTCCCGCCATAGCCCTGAAGAATTGAGTGCTGCAATTTCATCCGGAAATCTTCCAACAGACTTGAAATGGCACACCTGGCCTCGCGGCGCAATGGCAGCTCTTCGCCCCGACTTGTCACCTGAGGAAGCGGAAAAACACACGGTAATGTTGATGTCCTTGCGGCTCGATAAAGATCGATATTTGACGTTAGACGATAGGGTGACCACGCTAAAAGGCGTATGGGACTTACCAATGATTGGCAACGAACACTTGGATATTGAACACGAATATCAGCAGCTTACTAGCGGCCTTGAGGTCACGCTAGAAGGCTTAGATGGTGCTTTCGTGGAAGGAGTTGATGGGACGATATGCCAGCTACAGGAGAGTTACGACGACAACCCATATCAAAAAGGATCGAACGCCCAATTGAAGCGACTTGAAGAGAAGATTGCGGCAGACAATCTCGGAGCGGAAGAATCAAAAGAACTACTTGATCGGCATAAAAAAGATCGGGCGGAATGGATTGCAGAAAAAAAGACACGGCCAGATTCGGATAATTATTATCCAGCAGGCGGATTGCCAAAGGATAGCCTTTTGGTCGTGCGTACCGCAGCACTTAGAGATTTTGAACGACGCGTTAAGGAACTCGAAACAGCTTCTCAAGAACCGACCGGAACTGAAATTAGCGGAAAATCTGAAAGCTCTTATCTCAACATTATCGGTTCTTTATGCGACCTCTACTGGAAAACGGCACATCCCAACAATCCAAAGCTCAATCAGGCTGCGTTAATCGAAGCTCTAAGCAGCTACAACGGCTTTGCTGGCATGAGCGAACGGAATTTGAAAGACAAGCTCTCGAAGGCAATTAGAGCTATTCGCCTCGAATAATGCAATTGCACCGCAAAATGGTGCAATTGCATTTTTGCGCATAGAAATCATTCCTAGACTCAAGCCGTCCACCTTCGGACGACTTAACCTGAATAAGGAATCTAGGAATGACTTCGCAAACCATCATTCGCCTCCCGCAGGTCAAGCAGCGGACAGGCTTATCTCGCAGCACAATCTACGCGCTCATCAAGGCGGGGAAATTTAAAGCCCCGATTGCATTGGGTGCGCGTGCTGTCGGTTGGCTCGAAAGCGACGTTTCAGAGTTCATCGAAACCCGCATCAAAGCTTCTCGGAAAGCAGGCTAAGGGGGGGCGCTATGGACAAAAAAATAGCCCCCGGCTTTCGCGCAGAGGCCATCCAAAAGATCAATGAAAAGCATAAGGGCAATGACGCTGAAACACAAGCAAACCGCTCATTAGAAGCGCTGCAAGTGTTATCAAGTCTTACCACGCAGGATTTGCGGCAAGACCTGGACATCATGCACCCGGCCGGCCGCATCAAGGAACTGCGCGGGCGCGGCTTCCAGATCCAGACCTACTGGGAAAACTACCCGACAGCATCGGGCAAGATGCATCGCATGGGCCGCTATGTGTACATGGGGAAGAAAGGAGATGCCCATGAATAGCGGAACATGGCTAGACGAATTAAACGGGCTTTTGGCGCGTTTTTCCGGCATGGGTATTGGTGCAGACGTTGCCACATTGAGTTTGTGTGAGCTATGGGGCATCTATTGCTTTCTGCGGCGCTTGGCAGAGGGATAGCATGGGGCGTTCCAGTTTGAGGAAGAAGGAATTTCCCGGCGGGTTCCTAATGCTTCCGGCGGAATTGCTGAACAGCCCGAAGTATCGGGCGCTATCGGCCAGAAGCGTCAAGCTCCTGATCGACATCGGCAGTCAGTACAACGGCAAGAACAACGGCGATCTGTGCGCGGCATGGAAAGTCATGAAGCCGAAAGGCTGGCGTTCGGAACAGACCTTGAACATCGCCAAGAAGGAATTGCTGGAAGCCGGTTTTATCGCGGAGACACGGAAGGGGCGACGGCCGAATCTGTGCAGCTTGTACGGCATCACCTGGAAGCCGTTGAACCCAAACCCGAAGCTGGACATTCAGCCGTTTGCGTTTCCTTATGGCGCTTGGAACAAGCATGAACCGCCATAGGAAAGCGCATCGCTTACTGCGATTCCTGTGGTTATCAAACTCGGCATAGCTGCAATTTCTGAAGTCATCGGGTTTGAATAGCTACAGATTTCGTAGCTATGCGGTGAATTTTCGGCGCTTCGCTACTACGGGTTCTGTAGTGCTATATAGAAGTTACCATATGCAGGAGGGCAGCCCATGCAAGGCAAGAAAACAGCGGCAAGCAAGGCAAAGAGCAAAAGCGGCGCATCGAAGGCAAGCGCGGCCAATACGCTGACCGTGATCGAAAAAGAAGGGAAAAGCCGGGAACGCAAGATAGCCGAACTTGGCCTGTCTCCTGTCGTGGCAAACACGATCACCGCCAGGACATTTGGAAAAGGCACATTTGGCGAACTCGATCTCGGCGAATCGATCGAGGTGATGCGAGAGAAAACCGGCAAGGTGAAAGCCGGCGACCTGTCCGAGGTTGAGGAAACATTGAGTGCGCAGGCGGCAGCGCTCGACGCCATCTTTAACGAACTGGCGAGGCGGGCCGCGCTGAACTTGGGTGAATATCTGCCTGCGACGGAAACCTACTTGCGGCTTGCATTGAAAGCGCAGGCGCAATGCCGTGCGACGCTGGAAACACTGGCTGAAGTGAAGTTCCCGAAAGCGGCAACCTTTGTCCGGCAGCAGAATGTCGCCTATCAGCAGCAAGTCAATAACGGCGACGCCGGAAGTAAAGCGACCAGTACGCACACGCACGCGCGCACGGGAGAAAACGATTGCGAGCAAAACAAACTATTAGAGGATGGAAGCAATGGCGGCACGCACCTGGACACCGGAACAGCGACAGCGGCAGGCGGAAGTGATTCGACGGTGGACGCCGTATGAGCAGTCAACCGGGCCAAAAAGCGCGGCAGGTAAGGCCAAGGTTTCGCGCAATGCCTATTCCGGCGGTGAATGGGCGCAGTTGCGCCAGACGATCAAGGAGCTAAATCAAGTCCTTCGCCAGCAAAAGAAATGGCTGGGGTAGGGCGATCTTTGCAGCTTCATGAACTGGAAACCGCGCTGTCTTTCACGCGCAGAAAAAATTCCCCTTTTGAACCTGTTAATCAACAAATGCCCGGTAAGCCGGGCTACTGGCGGCGCGCCTTTTGAATGTCAATGTGAAATTGGTCGAGAATTTTCTCCATTGCCGCTTCAAGTGTAATAAGGAGTTCGGCTTCGTTTATCGAAGTATGAATGCCGTGGTGCTTGCGTAGATAATGAACGATGCCGAGCGCAGTTGCTGAGATCAAATCGGTATTGGCTTCGCGCTTGCGGGTAGGGGACATTAAAAAGTACCCAAGATTACGGCTCATTTCAGACTCGATTTGAAATCGGGCGGCGATTTCTTCTACTGCCGTATCAGTAACGTCCCAATAGCTCATGTCAACACCAGCGATTTTTCGTTCATGCAAAGTGAGGTGACTCGTCTCGTCTCGTCTCAGGTTCTACCTGCTCAATCATGGAAAAGCTTTGCCAATATATAACGCAGGAAAGCAGTGGCAAGTAATCAAATCCGTCGATCATCTACATAATCATAAAGTGTTGTCAAAAAGAAGGGCTGTTTTTGCCGACACTTAATGTTCCGCAGGGGGATGGCCCCGAATTTTGGGGGCATGTTTGGGGGCATTATGTTTTTATGAATTGTAAAGGCCAAGCATCTGTGCGGCTTTCAAGCAACAATTAGGCTCCCCCTCTCCCGCCAGAACCCCAAACGCCCGATTTCCATTGAGAATCGGGCGTTTTTCTTTTGCAATCATGGCCTTGCCTTTTGTGCGGGGAGCCAGGGGATAATTTGCCTTGTTTTGATTCGACCATCAACAACATGGCTCAAATTAAGAAAGTGCAATGCCCATCCTGCGGCCAATCCGATGGCGTGCCGCTGGTCTGGGGCGATCCGGACGAGATGACACGTGCGGCGGCCCGACGCGGCGAGTTGGTGCTTGCCGGTTGCATGATCGAACCGCTCGGCGGGGGTGTACCTGACCATGCCTGTTTGCGCTGTTGTCATCGTTGGTCGTCTCTGGACGACGCTTCATTCTGAATTGGAACGCAACGCCAGGAAGGGCGTGGATTCAGCCTCTCTCTAGCGCTTGCGCCGCGACGAAGGCCAGCCAGCGTTTCACTGTTGCCGCTTCCTCGTCGCCCAGGCCCGCAATCAAACCCGACTCCAATGCATTCACTCGCCGCTTGCATCGCGACAGCAGATTCTTTCCGCTTTGGGTCACGCTGATTTGCTGGATCCGGCCGTGGATCTGGTGCGGCGTTCGCAGGATCAATCCGGCACGTTCCAGGTTGGCGACAATGACGCTGACCGTTTGCGGTGTAAGCATGGACAGGCGCGCGACATCGGCGTTCGAAATGCCGGGATAGGCAACCAGCATGGTGAGAACGACGAACTGCGGCGGAGTGATGTCGAATTCCGACAACGCGCGCTCCATCTGCAATCGGAATGCGGCGCCTGCCTGCCGCAGCAAATAGCCGATATGGCCATTCTCGCCGCGCTTTCCGTGACCGGGACGGGGAAGATCGTTGCTTGCGGAAGACCGGGAGCGCGTCGGCATGATATCAGGGTTCGAATAATGTGTTAGAGTTCTTACATTGTCTTGATTCTAATGCAAAGGAGCTTGCCGTGGCACAGTTTTCGTCCCGTATCGCTTATGCGGACTTCAATGAGATGGCGCCGCAAATTCGAACTGCATTGGTTGATCTGGGACGTGCGGCTGTCGAGGCGGGAATCGAGAAGGATTTGCTGGAGTTGATCAAGCTGCGAGCTTCGCAGATCAACGGCTGTGCGTTCTGTCTGCAGTATCACTTGAACATTGCGCGCGGCCTCGGCGTGACGCCGGAAAAACTGGATCTCGTCGCGGCGTGGCGGGACGCGGAGATCTACTCCGGGCGTGAATGCGCCGCACTGGAATGGACGGAATTACTGACGCGCGTTGCGCAGGAACACATCACCGATGAAGCCTTTGCCGCGGTGCGCACACAATTTTCCGAGAAAGAGGTGGTCTTCCTGACAGGCGCGATCTGCGCAATCAACAGCTGGAACCGCTTGTCGGTGGCGTTCCGGTTCGCGCCTCCTCCTCGGGAATAAGGCCGCGGGGCCGGTTTGCCTTCCCGAAAAAAAAGCCCGCAAGGCATGCGCTTGCGGGCAAAACTTTCATCAGTAGGGAGGGAACTGACGCGCTAAATTTAATCGGTTGGAAGAGGCGCTACAGCACTTCTTACATGCCTTTACTCCCAACACATTGGGACACATTGCGATACGTGTCGACAGATTCGTCGATGGGCTTGCGTTTCGTCGTATCGCGCATCCGTCCCTGCGAGCCGGACTGCTACGTACCGTGCTCGATGACGCCTTTGCGCGCATCGGCATAAGCATGTACCCGGTTCCGTCCGCTGTCCTTGGCAATGTACATCGCTTCGTCGGCGTTGGCGACAAGGATGTCGCTGGCATCCTGATTCGTCGGAATCAGCGATGAAACGCCGATGCTGACCGTGATGGCGATGCGCTTCCCTTCGAATTCGACGGGCAAGTGTTCAATCTGACGTCGGATGTTTTCGGCAATATGCAGCGCGCCGTCCGTGCCGGTGTGCGGCAACAGGATGATGAATTCCTCGCCGCCGTAGCGGAACACTTCATCTGTCGTGCGCCGCACCGCCTGCTGCACGGCGGCCGCGACCTGTTTCAGGCAGGCGTCGCCGGCAAGGTGGCCGTAATTGTCATTCACCCTTTTGAAATGATCGATGTCCAGCAGGAGCAGGGCAAGCGGCGCTTTTGCGCGGGCGGCACGCTGCCATTCGGATGCAATCATCCTGTCGAAGCAGATGCGATTCTTCACACCGGTCAAGCCGTCCGTGTAGCTCAGGCCCTTCAGCTGTTCATTCGCTTCCGCCAGGCGCTGGAGGGCACGGTCGAGTTCCAGGGTGCGCTGCTTCACGCGCTGCTCGAGCGTTTCAGTGGCATGGCGCTGAATGCGTTCGTTTTCGGTCTTCAGCAACCGCATCCTGTGCGCCAGCGCGAAAGACAAGAGGATCACTTCGAGCGCAGAGCCGATTCGCAGGCCGTATTCCGTGATGAACACCTGGGGCAGCATGCCGAATGTGCGCAGCGTGTAGATGAAGATGGAGAGCAGAAGGACCGACCACGCAAGCATGAAGAATCTCGCCTGCTTGATGCCGTTCTGCAGGCTGACTGCACCGGTGGCGAAGATCAGTGCTGCGCCAAGGAACGCGCCGAAGGTGCCCGCACGGATCGCGATGGTGTAGTCAAGCAGCAGCGCACTCAACATCACCAGCGCGAAATACCACAGTGCGAAGCGGAATGCCCGGTCGGTCTTCGGCATGTTCTGCCGCAACTGCAGAAATTCGCGGCTGAACTGGATGATCGCGAAGAAACCGTAGCCGATGAAAAACGGCGTTGCGATGTTGCCCCACGAGGGAGAGTCGGGCCATAGAAGCTCGAAGGCATAGCCGTCGATCGACAGCTGGAACAGAATCCAGCCGCAGATATAGTTCGCGTAGTACAGATAGTTGATGTCCCGGATCGAGATCCAGATCAGCAGGTTGTAGAGAAGCATCGCGAGAACGATGCCGTAATAGATTCCCGCGTAGTACTGGGCTTCGTGCTCATTCTCCAACAGGCCATTCGGGCTCCAGAGCACGAGGGGAATCTGCATGGAGCTCTCGGACTGCACGCGAAGAAAGATTCGGGTGGACTGCCCCTTCACGAGAGGGATACGAAAGATCGTATTCCGGTGCTTCACCGGACGTTCGGCGAACGGCACGGCATCGCCGCCGCGATACGAAGTTACGGTTCCGTCGGGATTGACCACGTAAAGGTCGATATGATCGATTACCGTGTACTGGCATTCGAGAAACCAGCCTGTGACTTCCGAATGCATGTTCTGCAGGTCCGCGCGCAGCCAGTACACGGATCTGGTAAAGCCGAAATTGAGGGAGCCGCTCCGGCTCGGGGTGAATGCAAACCGCCCGGCGCCATTTCGTATGTCGTCGAACGAGAGCGTGCCGGACTTGTCTTCGAAATAGCTGAGATGGCGGCCGAGCGGATAACTTTCCGTCGTATCGGACAAGACAAGGATATCGGCGCGGGAAGCAGGTGCTGCCATGCAAAGGGCAAGGACCAGGCAGCATCGGCACAGCAGGAACCAGAGCGGCGACTGCGGGAATTTATCCGCCGCACGGGCAGCGTCGGTTCTCATGTTGCGGATTTTCCCCTCTGGTGTCATCCCGGATTGTGATGATATTCATGCAAGTCGCCGCGCGGGCCGGAGTCATGCTTTTTGCTTTCTTTAACTGTCTCATTGCTTCCGGGATATTGCAACATTTGAATTTGGTCGGACGAGGCGGCATGGCACGCAATCCGCTCCAGTGCCGTGCCGGGAAGGAACGACATGCTGCTCCGTGAACTGCTCGATTCCATCGGATTGGACCGGCTGCTGCCGGCCTCGCTGGCGGCGTGGCATCCGCTGGTGGCGGACGGCGTGGCGTTTTTCCTCGGACGGCTCCCGGCGCATCGGCTCGAAGCAATCCTTGCCGATCAGCTTGCCTTGCCGGAGGACGCCGATGCGGCGGTGAGGCTGGTGACGTTGCTCGCACAGTGCCCGACGCTCCATAAGCTGGGCCAGGTGCTGGCGCGCAACCGGCAGCTGCCCGACGAGGTGCGGCGCCAGTTGCAGACGCTGGAGTCTCTGCTGCCCGCCACACCGATGGAGCAGGTGCTGGGACGGCTGCATGATGAACTGCCGGACAGCATGCCGGTCGACATTGCGCAACACGCGCTGGCGGAAGGCAGCGTTGCCGTGATCCTGCCTTTCACCTATAAGGAGCACGGCGAGATGCGCGACGGTGTGTTCAAGATACTCAAGCCGGGCATCGAGGAAAAGTTCGGCGACGAGATCGACGTGTGGAGGGAACTGGGTACGTTTCTCGAGGAGCGTGGCAGGCATCTCGGTCTTCCGGCGCTGGATTATCGGCGCACGCTCGACAGTGTGCGCGAATTGCTCGGGCTTGAAATCCATCTCGAAGTCGAGCAGCGCAATCTGCGGGCCGCAAGGGCGCTGTATGCCCACGAACCACGCATCCTGATCCCCGCGCCTGCTGCCATGGTGCACGTCCGGCGTGACCGCGATGGAGCGTGTCTTCGGCGAGAAGGTGACGGAGGCGCGGCTATCCATGGAACAGCGCAACGACCTGGCATCGACCATGATCTCCGCGCTGGTTGGCCTGCCGTTCTGGAGTAGCGCACGGTCGGCGCTGATTCATGCCGATCTCCATGCCGGAAATCTGTTGGTGACGCATGACGACCGGCTGGCAGTGCTGGACTGGAGTCTGACGCTGCGCCTGTCGAAGACAGACCGCGAAACGCTGGTATCGGTGATCGTGGGCGGCCTGACGCTGGACGCGGAACGCATCGCCCACGCCGTGGCAATGCTGAGCGGGATACCGGCGAACGATCCCAATCTTGTGCGGGCCGTGGAGCGGGCGCTCGATCGCGTGGCGGTCGAGGGGCGTTTCCCCGGCTTCGTCTGGTTGCTGGAATTCCTTGATGGGCTTGCGCTGGAAACCCCGACTGGATTTCACGAGGATTTCGTGCTCTTCCGCAAGACGTGGTTTACGCTCTCGGACGTGGTGAGCGATGTCGCCGCCATGCATTCGCCCGATCTGCCGCTGATGGCGGTGGCGCTCAGGCGATTCATGGAGGAGCTGCCGTCGCGGCTGTTTGCTCCACCAAGGGCGCGCAATTTCTCTACACACCTGTCGAACGAGGAGTTGATGCAGGCCCTTTCGTCGGCGTGGTATGCCCCGATGCGGTGTTGCGCGAGGTATTGGCTGCGCAGCCGCGTGTTGGCCAGCGCTGACTGACAAAGAAAAAGGGCCTACGTTTTCACGTAAGCCCTTTGAATTCTGTGGCTCCCCGACCTGGACTCGAACCAGGGACCTGCGGATTAACAGTTTGAATAACTCGGTTTTTTAATTGTCTATTGGCTCGCCCTCGCTCGTGATGTCTCGCTAATAATCGACAAGACTGTCACGGCTCCTCATTACGAGTTTTTTTAGAAAGTGTTAAGCGAGATTCCGTTCGCATATTTCTAGAGTTTTATGGACCAGATTTTGACTGCAATGTCGGCCATTTCAGCCTGCCTTGCCTCAATTTCTTTTTTTCCCCATTTCTTTAGTTTGGCAATCCGCTTGGTCAACTCGAATTTTGATTTTTTGTACTCCTCTTTTTTGATGGCGAATGAGTCATTGCCTGCCGAGCTATTACTCTTGGATGACATAATTGCTAGGTTGCCTAATCGACGTTGATAGCCTCTTGCATCGTCTGGGCTCCAAATTGCCTGCCAGTCCGGTGAAAGAGTAAGAGGGAGGACATGCTCAAGATTTACTCGTGACGAGTCTTTATTTGGGACAGTCTCTTTTGTATTACCATCAATTGCGCCTTCGTCCAGGCATCGGAGATAGTATCTGGCCAAGGACTGCTTAGAGATCGTGGCGACTGCGAATGATTCACGGAAGACGGAATCTGCCGGCAAGGTGGTGAAGGCCCTCAGAATGTCGCGCACTGTAGCGAGTGAACCATCAGTCACTGATTTTGCTGTTTCGCTATAAATTTTCTCAAGAGTGCCTCCACCAGCTCCCCCAACGATTTGAAATCGAACAGCGACCGCTACAAGCTTTTCAAATGCCGTAGATACGTCTTTAGGTTGGAATTTTTCAATAATCGCGAGTAGTAAGGGGCGCACTTGGGCCATACCCAATAGATTCAAAGTCGAAATCGAATCTCGCACTTTGTTATCATATTTGTTCCAAAAGTCGTGGTCCGAATTAAGTAACGCAGCATAAGTTTTCACGGTGTTGCTGAGGTCAGTTGAAAACTGCAATGCCGTTCTCTTACTAGTAATCTTTCGCTTGATTAAACCGAATAAATCTTTTTCTCGTACAAGACCGTATCGCGACATTGAAAAGTGGCGCAAATAGGTAACAACGAGAGGGTCCTCCGAAGCGCTTTCTAACGTCGCCACCATTGAGAGCCAACGGTTCTTCGTTTCCTCGATTTTTTCTCCAGACTTATGGAACAGGTAGTTCTTTAGGAGATCAGAAATCGCAAGTTCAAGGCCGCGATCATTTAGTGTCTCGAAAATGACGAAGGCATTGCTGTCATCTGGCGCTGTTACGACGATGATCTTTAGATTGGTTTCTAAGTAGTCGAGCCATGCATGCAGCTCTTCCTCGGCATCTCTTGATTTTCCGCACAGGTCTTCAATGTAATTTAATAACGTGTTTGCCGCCAAGATTAAGCGTTGATGTGACTGCCGTTGATATCTTGCGGGGTTTACAGTTTTTATATCTTCAATGAGCTCTTGAAAGAGTTCATTATCTACTTCGTTCAGAACTAGCTTTGCTTCCTTTTCCTTTGTTTTTCGGTCAGTGCTAGCAAGGAAATCAGTTTTGATTGAAGTGACGACCTCTAAGTCGCCGTCTGCTTTGAACTTGTCTTTAATTGCGGCAATTAACAAACTGACTGTTGTAAGTCGCTGTTGGCCATCTACAACCTCATACCGCTGATTGTGAGGCCCAGTTACAACGACTGAGCCTAGGAAGTATTCGCTTTCCTTTCCTTTAATCGCGTCATGAATGTCGCTCAGAAGTGAGTCGACATGCTCCTTCTCCCAGGCATACGACCGTTGATACGCCGGTACCCTAAATCTACGTGTCTTTAGTACGTTGCTTACGCCTTCGAGTTGAATTTTTATTTCTTGAACTTGAGACATATCTTGACCCTACAAAAATGATGTCTGAAAGGAGCATAGCTTGGTGGGGGACGGTCCCTTAATTTGAATTCATTTATTTTTTCTCAGGGAAACATAGCCCGATAAACAACGATTATCTTCCTTGCTTGCAGGAAAGACAATGGTTGATCAATGTCACCGGCAGCATTGTTCTATGTTCATGTTAGTGCAATTTAGTTGTAATATTGCAACGTTCTTTCTAGGCTGTTTCCGGCATGACATCGTTTAACTGATGGTTAATTCTTCGAGAATGGTGAGGCCGGACAAAAAACTGGCCGAAAAATCCGCAATTGCGCTAGCGCCAAGGTACGTAAGTCTATTGCGTGACTTTCAAAAAGGAGACGGCCGAATCGTCTTTCCGGCTGAGGTGACGGCGATCCATGGCAATGTTGGGTCTTACGTAAAACTGTATGAAGACGAGCGGCGAATTGGCATTGCGCTCCTTCTAGCCATACTGGGCGAAAAGGAATTCGCACATTGGCAGAAGGAGTTAGAGGCGGCAAGCGAAGTCGAACAGCAAGCTTGGCTAGATGAAGTGGTCTCGGCCAATGAGGCTGACGTCGAATCGTCGCTAGATAAATTCTGTCTGCCAACTACTGCGCAGGAATGGGCGGCAGCTAATGAGTTGTTCGACGGTTTGTCTGACGAAGAAAAGAATGAAGAGACAAGACGAGCCAGTTTTTTTTGGTCATTCTTTTTCAGTAGCTTTTTCAATTTCTTGTCGCTCATGGTCCCCCCGTGTCAGAATAGTTGTCGCCTCGATAGAACCAAGAACGTGGGGGCGATGAAGGAAGAACGAATTGGCACGATACGGGCAGGAATTCAAGGATAGAGCAGTAGCAAGGTTGTTGCCGCCGGAGAGCGCGGCAGTGGAAGTGGTGGCGCGAGAAATCGGTGTGGGTATTTCAACGCTGGAGCGGTGGCGCGCAGATGCGCTGTCCATGCCCGCTCGCGAGCGGGCATGGACAGCGCCGGCCCGATTCGACGCTGTGCTGACGACGGCGGGCATGGATGAGGCCACCCGGAGCGCCTGGTGCCGCGAGCACGGCGTGTACCCGCAGGAACTCGAACGGTGGCGACAGGCAGCGACGCAGGCCCTGGCCGATCCTGAAGAAGTGCGCGCCAGCCCGCAACAGACCAAACAAGATCGGCGGCGCATCCAGGAACTGGAGCGCGAATTGCGCCGCAAGGAGAAGGCCCTGGCCGAGACCGCAGCCTTGCTGGTGCTGTCAAAAAAAGTAGCGGCGATCTTCAAGAACAAGGACGAGGACGAATGATCGGCCTCGAAGATCGCCAGGCGCTGTCCCGAGACATTGCAACCGCCCACCGCCATGGCGCGCGGTTGAGCCAGGCGTGCGAGATTGCAGGCATCAATGTGCGCACGCTGCAGCGCTGGAAGGCCGGCACAGGCTTGCTGCGCGGCGACGGCCGGCCGCAAGCGGTGCGACCGATACCAGCGCATGCCTTGAGCGCAACCGAGCGCGAGCAGCTGGTGCGCGTGGCCAACGAGCCGCGCTTTGCCGACATGCCGCCAGCGCGCATCGTTCCCATGCTGGCCGACGAAGGCGTGTACCTGGCCAGCGAATCGACGTTCGCCCGGGTGCTGCGCGAACACGGGCAGAACATGCACCGGGGACGCGCCAGGGCGCCACAGACCTCGCGTCCGCCGACCACGCATGTGGCGCATGCGCCGGGTCAGGTCTGGTGCTGGGACATGACGTATTTGCCCGCCTTCGTTTCCGGCCGCTGGTTCTACCTGTACCTGATCCTGGACCTGTACAGCCGCAAGATCATCGGCTTCGAGGTGCACGACAGCGATGACGCCAGCCATGCGGCGCTGCTGGTCAAGCGCACGGCACTGGCCGAAGGCATTCACGCCATGGCCGCCAAGCCGGTGCTGCACGGCGATAACGGCGCCACGCTCAAGGCCACGACGGTGTTGGCGATGCTGCATTGGCTGGGCGTCAAACCGTCGTACTCGCGGCCGCGCGTGTCCGACGACAACGCCTTCGCTGAGAGCCTGTTCCGTACGGCCAAGTACCGCCCGGAATTCCCGGCTGCCGGCTTCACCGATCTCGACCGTGCCCGGCAGTGGGCGGCCTCGTTTGTGCGCTGGTGTTTGTGCGCTGGTACAACTACGACCACCGGCACAGTGGCATCCGTTATGTCAGCCCCGCGCAACGGCACGCCGGTCAGGATCACACGATCCTGCAGCAACGTCATGCGTTGTACTGCCAGGCCCGCGAACGCAATCCGCGCCGCTGGTCCGGCAAGACGCGTAACTGGACACCCATTGGCGCCGTGACGCTCAACCCGGAACGCGATGCCGTCGTCCATGCCACCAATGTGCATTCGAACGGCTTCGATAAACAGCCAATGGCTGCATGAATCAGGCGACAACTACCTTGACGCGCGCCGGCAGCACCCAGGGCAATACGCAAGCGGTCATTAGCAGCCAAGTCGAGGCACGCCAACAATCCTTGCGCGATGAAAAGGAAAAAACCCGCCTGCTGCAAAATGAGGAACGGGATGCTCTTGTAAAAAAAATTACTGGATTACAGGCGGAGATGGCAAAGCTGGACAGCCAGATCGAGGGGCAAAGAAGCCGTGTCAAACTCGCCGAGGAAACATTTGGACGATATCAAGGTTTGCTGGCGCAGGATTACATCTCAAAGGAGCAGTTGCAGCAAAAGCAGGAAGACCTTCTTGATCAGCGCAATCGCCTGCAAAGCCTGGAACGGGATCGCATCAGCGTAGGCCGGGAACTCACTTCACAGCAAAATGACCTTGCCAGCTTGGCGTTAAAGCACCAAAACCAGCTTGCGCAAATCGATCGCAATATCGCCAGCATGGGCCAGGAATTGACGGAAAGCGAAGCGAAACGCCGCTTGGTCATTACTGCATCGGAAACGGGAACCGCCACTGCCGTTGTTGCCGAAATTGGGCAATCAGTTGACACCAGCAAACCGTTGGTGAGTATCGTGCCTCAAGGGTCGACTTTGCAGGCCCAATTGTATGCGCCCAGCAAAGCGATTGGTTTTATTAAACCAGGCGATGAGGTACTGCTGCGGTATCAGGCCTATCCCTATCAAAAATTCGGCCATGCGCGCGGCAAAGTTGCTGCCGTTTCGAAAACAGCATTGCCTGCCGCCGAACTGTCAGCAATCGGAGGGTTGGCAGGCAACAGTGCCGGGGGAAGCACGGAGCCGCTGTATCGCATCACAGTCGGCTTGTCGTCGCAGACGATCAATGCCTATGGCAAACCACAACCGCTGCAGGCCGGCATGTTACTGGAGGCCGACGTGCTACAGGATACAAGACGCCTCTATGAATGGGTATTGGAGCCGCTGTACAGCCTGACGGGCAAACTTTAACAATAGTAGAAATGCCGCATGTCTTTTCTCAATGAGATTTCTTTTGGTTTTGGACGGAAACTTCCGCTGATCCTGCAAACCGAGGCTACTGAATGTGGTCTGGCATGCCTGGGAATGGTGGCTGGTTTTCATGGCTACCGCACGAACCTGGCAACGCTACGTCGGCAATTTCCGATTTCACTCAAGGGCGCGACACTTTCACATCTGATCCAGATCGCCACCCGATTGGATCTGTCCACGCGCGCGCTCAAGCTGGAGCTCGAAGACCTCAGCCAATTACGGCTTCCATGCATTTTGCACTGGAACTTCAACCACTTTGTCGTTCTGAAGGAAGTGGGAGCGAAAACCGTTACAATCCACGATCCGGCTTTCGGCGCACGCAAATTATCGCTGGATGAAGTCTCCAAATCCTTTACCGGCATCGCGCTGGAACTGTGGTCCAATCCTGGATTCAAGCCTCAGAAAGAAAGGCAAGCCGTCAAGCTCCGCAACCTCATTGGCCGCGTGACGGGTTTGTCGCGTTCATTTGCGCAAATTCTGTTACTCGCACTCGCCTTGGAGGTTTTCTCCCTGGTCAGCCCATTTTTTCTGCAGTGGGTGATCGATAACGTCATTGTGTCCGCCGACCGCGACCTGTTAACGACGTTGGCACTGGGATTCGGCTTGCTCATGCTGATGCAACAGGCGGTCAGTGCAATCCGTACCTGGATCATCATGTACATGGGGACGACCTTGAACGTGCAATGGCGTGCCAATGTCTTTACTCACTTGATTCGCCTGCCTGTCCAGTATTTCGAGAAACGTCATCTGGGCGACGTGGTATCTCGTTTCGGCTCGATCGATCAGATCCAGAAGACGCTGACCACTTCCTTTCTGGAGGCGATTCTGGATGGCATCATGACCGTGGTTACCCTGGTAATGATGTTCATCTACAGTCAAACCCTGGGATGGATCGCGGTCGGGGCTATGGCGCTGTATGGCTTGGGCAGATGGGCGTGGTATCGCCCGTTACGCACTGCGACGGAAGAACAGATCATTCACGCCGCCAAGCAGCAGAGCCATTTTCTGGAAACCGTGCGTGGGGTGAAGGCGATCAAGCTGTTTCAATGTCAGGACGAACGCCGATCAACCTGGCTTACCTTGGTGGTTGACCAAATCAATGCGGACTTGCGCACGCAGAAGCTGCAGTTGCTGTACAAGACAATGAATGGGCTGCTCTTCGGGATCGAGAACATCTTCATTATCTGGCTCGGTGCCAAGCTGGTAATGGATGGAGATTTCACTGTGGGCGTGTTGATGGCATTCAATTCCTATAAGGGACAGTTCGACAGCCGCGTCAGCTCCTTAATCGACAAGTTCTTTGAAGTCAAAATGCTGCAACTGCAGGGTGAGCGCTTGGCAGACATCGTCATGACGGAGCCGGAAATGACACAAGGCCAACTCACGGCGGCTAATGATGTCTCCGGTGTACCGACTGTAGAAGTATCAGGGTTGTACTATCGATATGCCGAGCAGGAGCCGTATGTGCTCGACGGGGTCGATCTGAAGATCAATGCCGGTGAATCCGTCGCAATCGTCGGCCCTTCCGGCTGCGGCAAGTCCACATTGATCAACGTCATGCTTGGTATTTTGCCTGCTACGCAAGGCGATGTACTCATCGATGGCGTCAGCGTCAGGTACCTGGGCATTGACAGCCTCCGCCGCATGGTTGGCACCGTGATGCAGGACGATGTACTGTTTGCTGGCTCTATTGCCGACAACATCAGTTTCTTTGACCCGCAGGCAGATCAACAATGGATCGAGACATGTGCACAATTGGCCGCCATCGCCCCAGAAATCGCAGCAATGCCCATGGGTTACAACACCTTGGTTGGCGATATGGGAACAGTGTTGTCCGGCGGCCAGCGGCAACGCATCTTGCTGGCCCGAGCGCTCTACAAGCGGCCGAAGATCCTGTTCCTTGACGAAGCCACCAGCCATCTCGACATTGCAAGGGAACATCAAGTCAATGCGGCCGTGAAATCGCTGAATATCACCCGAGTCATTGTTGCGCATCGTCCGGAAACCATCGCATCGGCGAATCGGGTGATCGTGCTGGCGGGCGGGAAGGTCGTCAAAGATACTGCGATTCCGACCACCCAGCCATCAGCATTTCCGGCGCCGTCGCATGTCCATGCAGGCGCTCCGACGCAGGGATCATCGTTCGGCGCTTATTCCTCCGCTCCGGGTAATGCGGCAGCATGAAACGAATAGCGTCTTTTGTTTGCATCGCGGTTGTGTCCGCGGTGGAGCTGCCGGGCGCCGTACGCGCCGATGGCTTTGATCCATTTTCAATACGACGAAGCGTAGCCAGGTCTGCCGCAAAAGACATGATTCCGCAAGATGCGGGACAAGATCCATGCCGCCCTCCGGCAATGGAGGGGCCGATTGGATTGCTGGAGGTCGTCGAAAGAGCGCTGTGTAACAATCCTCAGACTCGGCAAGCATGGGCCAATGCGAAAGCGCAAGCAGCGCAGGTCGGCATCGAAGAATCTGCTTATCTACCGTCGATAAACGCCGCATACAGCATCAATAAAGGTTCGGCCAGTACCCAAGTCATGAATTTGCCCCAGCTTAGCTATGATGTGCGCACGACAACCCGCGACAGCAGCACAAATTTGACGTGGACGCTTTTCGATTTCGGGCTACGTGCCGCCACTCTGGAAAACGCGCGACAGCTCCTATCTGCCGCAAATGCAACCCAGAACGCGACGCTACAAAAGGTTTTTCTTTCCGCTGCGCAGGCTTATTACGATCTTCTCTCGGCACAGGCCGCGCTGGATGCCAGCAAGGAAGCGGAGCGAGCTGCCAGAGAAAGTTTCATGGCAGCAGATGCCAAGTACAAGGCGGGCGCCGGCACCTTAGCCGATAAACTGCAAGCGCAGACCAATTATGCACAGGTAATCTCGAACCGGGTCAAGGCCGATGGTGACTTGAAAAACGCGCAAGGCACACTTGCCGTTGCAATGGGCCTCAAGGCAAACACGTTGTTTTTGCTCAGCCTGGATGGCATGAATTCACCGTTGCCAGATACGGCGTTTGTCCAATCAGTTGATGCATTAATCGAAGAGGCTACCCGCAGGCACCCCAATTTGATTGCGGTGCGCGCGCAATTGAAAGCGGCGCAGGCCAGCGTTGATGCCGCCAAAGCGGAAGGGCTGCCCTCTATTGCGCTGACCGGTGCATTAGATCGCAATGATCAGCTAGGCCAGTATCCGAGGGACACCTTTACGCATAACAGAAGCATAGGGGTTCAGGTCAAAATTCCATTGTTTGACGGTTTCGGCCGCTCATACCGTATTCAAGCCGCGCAGGCGCAGGTCGAGTCCAGAGCGGCCGACGTGGCGAATACTGAACAACAGGTTTCGCTGGATGTTTGGAAGAGTTACCAGGCCCTGCAAACGGAAACCGAAAATCTGAAGGCGACCGATGAACTCTTGCAGAGCGCGGATCAATCGTTCAAGGTGGCTCAGGGACGTTATAAGGCTGGCGTCGGCAATATTTTGGAACTGCTTAACGCACAAAGCGCGTTGGCCAGCGCGAAGCAGCAACGCATTCAGGCCTTGTCGAACTGGCGCACTGCCCGGTTGAGCCTCGCTGCAAGTCTAGGACAGCTCGGGCTTTGGGCGATACGGTAGCCGCCATCGCGCGTTAAGCAGCCCTATCCTCAAGCGACCGAAATGGCGTGCCAGCGAAAGATCGAATGCCGTGTCAAACCAAGAGACCAAGTAAGAACCAAGCGGCTGACGGCCCATTCCTTGCCGGGAGAACCCATCAAAAAGGAGGGGGCATATTTGACTTATGTTATCATTTGTGCAATTGCGCCCGCACCCTGCGGCGACCCTTCGTTCATCAGGCCGTCACTTACCATGAACCTCGCATACCAACCTGAGGATGTTCAATCCGGTACCCGCCGTTTCGTGCTTGAGATGCTGGGCTTTCCGGCGGGGGAAAAGACCATGCTGTCGTCCACCTTCCGCCTGACCGGCCGGCGCAACTACTGTTATTCGGAACCGGGCGCGCCCAACGATCGCGCGGACATCTACCTGGTCAATGCCGATAATCCGGAGGGCATGACACTGCTGCGCCAGCGTTCGCCCAGCGCGCAGGCACCGGCGGTGCTGATCGGACGGGGCACGGACGCGGACGGCTGGCCGGTGATCGGGAAGCCGATCCACTGGATGCGCCTGTTTGAACAGCTCGACCGCCAGATGCAGGAGGCGCTGGAGCGGCGCGCCCGGCGCGAGGAGGATGTGCAATGGGATGGCCGCACATTCCGGCGTGCCGCCGACAGGGCCGCGCGGCCGGCTCCGGTGTTCCTCGAACCCGATCCGGTGGAATCGGTGCTGGTGGTCGATGACAGCGCGACGGTGCGCGCCTTCATGCGGTCCAGGCTGGCGCCCTTCCGCTTCGATGTCGACTATGCGGAAAACGGCGAGATGGCGATCGACATGGCTCAGGCCAAGCGCTACACCTGCATCTTCCTCGACATCCTGATGCCCGGCATGGACGGCTACCAGGTATGCAAGCGCATCAAGTCCAGCCCGACAACGAGCGGATCGGCAGTGGTCATGCTGAGCAGCAAGTCATCTGCGTTCGACAAGTTCCGCGGTGCCTGGGCGGGGTGCGATGCCTACCTGGGCAAACCGGTGGGAGAGAACGAATTGCTGGCGACCATCGCGCGTTTCCTGCCGAGCGCGCGCAAGGTGGCGCAATCCATGCTGGCGCGGACGGCCTGATGCCGCAGGGCAGGGCGACTGCTCGCGTTGCCCTGCCCCTTGCTTCTTCAGGGGGAATCAACCTGAAAAATGCCCTTGTCCACGAAAGACATACATGGACGCCCCCCATTTGCAAGGCTTTCAGTTCATGTCAGCGAGATAGGTGAAGATTGCAGCCATACATCCGGACTTTTGGTGAGCTTGGCA
>JAKACN010000228.1 GCA_021821365.1 Pseudomonadota bacterium
GTTGCTGTTATCGTTTTTCTTCACCGCGCGCAAGTAGAGGCTTTGCCCATTGGACGTGGCATCCATCCCCGCGATCTGATTGATGATGCTGACCGGAGCACCTGACGAATCGGCAAACAGGAATCCTGTATCCGCGAATTGCGCCTTCACGTCCTCCGTGGCATCCCCGTCGAGATCGGTCTTGCTGCCGTCGGTTACGTTGATGTTGATGTGCGGCGCAGTGGTCGGCGTGGTCTGTGTCAGCCAGAAGTCAACGGAGTTCTCGACGCCGGTGAAGGTGTACTTGTTCGGCGCCGTGAACGCACCGACGCCGCTCCTCAGCGCCCAGGTCGCAGTCGGCGACGAAGTCGAGAGTGTGATCTGCGTGTTGGCGGCGGGCGCCACCGCGCTGTGGTCGCCGGCATGCCCCGTAATGCGTACCGCCATCGCTTCGCAAGTCACGCCCGGATTCACCAGCGGATAACTGATCGCGTAGTGCGTCACCGGCGAGCCGCAGAAGTGTGTGCTGTTCCTGATCTGTACGACTTGCGAAGAAGAGAGCGCGCCGCTGAAGGCGTAGAACTCGTCGATGTAGCCGTTCGCCGAATTGGAGGTGTAGTCCCCGGGAGTGCCGCTGATGGAACCGGATCGACGCGCACCGATGTAAAGCGTGTTGGTATCCCCCAGCGAGCCTAAAAGGAAGTCGGTTGACGTGGCCACCGGCGCAGGGTTGCCGTCGAGATAGATGTACACGAGACTGGCCGAGACATTCCACGTCACAACGATGTGGTGCCAGGTGTTCGCCGCAAAGGAGTATGCGGGCGACGTTGCCGTGCTTTCCAAATCCCAGCTATCCTCGATCGCAAACATGAGTCTGCCGTCGTTCCGCTTGACCAGGTAAAAATGCTTGTCGGAGCCGCCACCGCCGAGGTTGTGCGAGGCATCGAGAAGCATGCGGTCATTGCCATCGTTCCACGCGGTGTTGCTGCTGTACCAGAACGCGATCGAGCCTGCGTTACCGAGGCTGGCGTCGACGTCGATATGGGTGTCGATCCCTTGACTCGTCCCGTTCGGCACGGATGCTACGCCGCACGTGCCGGGGCTGCCGGGAATGGCGCTTCCGGCGGTAATGGAGGGTGGATAGCCGGTCGGCGCCGCGCTGCCAAGGACAGTGCCGTTGTGCCCAAGGCCGCTCGCATCCGGCACGACACCGCCCGTCCATGCCGCCTCGTCCATCATGTAGTAAGCATAGGCAGACGGCAGGATCGTGTAAGTGTCGGATGCGGTGTTGTTGGAGGTGTTGCCATCGTATTGTGTCCCGCTGACCGTCGCCTGGTTGGTGACGCTGCCCGAGGCGTTGGCACCGACGGACGCAGTGAGCGCAACCGAAGTTGTCCCTCCAACGGCAAGACTGCCGCCATAAGCGCAGGAGGTGGCACTGCACGTCCATCCTCCCCCGACGCCGGAGACGAAGGTCAGGCCCGCAGGCAGGGTATCCGTCAGCGTGATCGGGCCCGGTTCGCTCAGCGGACCATTGTTGTTGACGGTAAGCGTGTAAGTGACATTCTTGCCTTGTATCAGCGGGCCGCTGCGCACCATGCCCAGCGCCAGGTCCGCGCCCGCAATAGCGTGGCTGTCGGTCGCGACGTCATTGCCGCTGACGTTGTCGAAACTTGTCCCCTTGACCGTCGCACTGTTGCTGATCGTTCCGGACGCCGAACTGCTGACGCCGACCGTCAGCGTCACCGTCGGCGTCGACGCTCCGTTGGCAAGGCTGCTGCTATAGGTACAGGTGACGGTGCCCGAGGAAAAGACGCATGACCAGCCCGTGCCGCCGGCTGATACATAGCTCAGCCCGGCGGGAAGCGTATCCCGCACGATGATCGGCCCCGGCTCGTTGCCAGGTCCATTGTTGGTGACATTGATGGCGTAGCTCGCATTCTGACCGCGAGCCAGCGTGCCGTTGAGGACCTTGGTAATGCCGAGATCCGCAACCGGTGTGTTGGTGACGCTGATAACCTCCATGGACAGCAGGACAAGGTCGGCGCCCGAGCTGTAGACCGAGGTCGCCGATGTCGTTCCCGCGGTCAGATAGTTGGTGATGTCGTAGGCATCGAAATCGATGCCGTATGACGCACTATCGATGAGGCCGGTACCGCGAATGGTCGACACCGAATTGAACTGATTATTGATCGGATTGTTGCTGTCGTAGAGGGTCGTCGAATTGAAGCGAAGCTGTTCGCTGTACCCGTTCAGCGATGTCGAATTGGTGACGTCGCCTTCCCAAGTCAGGTGCCCGAGCCGGCCATCGATGTTGCTTGATGGTGTCTGGAAATTGGAAATCGTTAATGGAATGTTCGACCCGTAAAAGGGTTTGAATCCCTCGTAGACGTTGAGCACTCGAAACTTTTCGGTGGCCGGGTTCTCGAAGACGACCAGCAGTGCCCAGCCGGCAAGCACGTTCTGGTAGTTGTACCAGGGAGATCCGTTGTCAGCGGTGAGCCCGGAAAATGTATAGGTGCCGTTACCCTTTGCCTTCACAGTGTCCGTCACATCGGCTACGCCCGAAAAGTAGTCGACGCCATTGTCGCCGGCCGCGTTGGTAATCGTGTATTGACGGTCCGCCGCAACAGTGGTGCCTTCAAAAGTGACAGTGTAATCCGGCGTATCGCCGGATGCGGCCCAATACAAGTAAGCCGCGCGGATGGTTGCTCCGCTGGGAATGCCGGAGAGTGTGGCCGAGGTCGGCGCCGAACCAGCTGCAGTAGTTGTTCCACTGACCAGCGAGGAGGCGGATGTGTTGCTGTAGTTGTCGCCAGTCCTAAGTGTGCGCTGCGTGCCGACAAAGTTGACATAACCTGCGAAGCTCTTGTATAGCGTCGGCGTGGTATCGGCATGCGCTCGGCCCCCGAAAAAAACCAGGGCCATGCTCAGCAGCCATAATGAAAAAAGAGTCCGCCTATTCTTCATGTCTACCATCCCTTGCGCACGCCACGGTTTTCGCACAGCCTGTCAATCGCTGCTGCAGGGTGAGAACGCTGGCCCAACTGCCACCCCACACTTGCTGACCAATACTTTTATCTGCCGCTCAATTCGATTGACATCGCCGACCGCGCCGCCGCTGCTTGCCGTCGATATCAACTGGTAGATTGCAATCGTCTTGTCGCGATCCGCCGCTTCAAGATATTGCGTTTGCGCGCAACTGACCACGACTGAAAATCCCTCCAGGCTGAAGCTGGTATTGCCGAAGCAGCCCGGCAAGGTATAAGTCGGATTATCCGGGGCCATCACCTGGTAGACGCCCCATTCGACGCCCGCCCTGGCCGCCTGATAGGCACGCGATCCTTGCAGATCTTGAGCGGATGTAACCTGCTGGGTGGTGGATAGCCTGACAATGGCCGCTCCCAGTGCCGCCAGCGCGACCAGCAGGAAGATCGCGGAAACCAGCGTGAAGCCGCCATGGCGTGCGAGGCGCCTGTATTGCGCGGTGATGATGTCCTGGGGCAGCTTCATGGCGTATTGTCCACGGTCACCTGATAGCGCAGTTGCACCGTCTCGCCATCCTTGGTCAGGGCGATGTAAATGGAAACCAAGCCGAGGTGCTGCTGCGCGACGGTCGTGTAAGTCATCGCGCAATCCGAGACGTTCGTCGCGAGTATGGTCTTGCTGACATTGGCAAGTGCATCCAGCGCAGCCACGGTAGCCGGTTGATTTGGCTGAATCGGGTAACCGGCATATCGATACAGGACACCGCTCGCCGGATTGGCACTGTTCGGCTGACAAACATAGCTGACCGGCGTGTTGACGACCTGGAACCGGCTCCCGGGCGACGCAAACGGAAACCCGGCTGCGCCGGGAGTAAACGTCACCGTCCCAAGACTGTTGCCGAATGCCGCAGCCGGACGCCGGCTGGAAGTTGTTCCTTCGTACGCATCGGCGCCGGGAATACCGAGGTTGTAGATCACGATCTGATCCCCGCTCTCGATCTTGATAGCCGGTCCCAGCACATCGAACGAATTATCAGGAGGAGAAACGCCGAACTCGAGAGGGTCGCCTCCCCCGCCCGGAATAGCGGCAGCCCGATATCGCCCCGCCGTCTTGATCGGCAGGAATTCGAGAAACTGCCCTCCCCCGGCGATGCGTGCACTGTTTGGTAACGCCGACTGAACCTCCCGCGCCATGCGGCGCATTGTGGTATCAGCAGCATCCGTCAGCTCAGCGCGTCGGACAGTGTCGAAATAGGCCTGCACCGGCGCCCTGATGAATATGGCTACAATCGCGCCAATTACACCGGTGATGACGATGACGATCACCGCCTCCAGCAGCGTAAAACCGCGACTTCCGTGCAAGGGTTTCATCAGCATCACGTCACCCCGCGGCGTTCGGCGCATAGCGCAGACGGTAGCCGGTCAGGGTAATGGAATCCCTGCCATTGTTATATGTGACCGTGACGTCGATCTTGAGTGCGGCATTGTTCGGCACCGACAGGGGAAAGCTACTCCCTGCACGCGTGATCGTAATGCTCGCGTTGTATCCGGCCATAGCGTTGCCGCCGGTGATGTCATCGATGTTCGATTCGGTGAAACCGCCGTAATCGGCAACATTATTGAACGGCGTGTCCAGGGCATAGCGGGATTCACCTGCCGGCGTCGGCGATGTCAATGCTGCGCCGTTCTTATCCTGATCGTTTGCGCACTGACTCCCGGCCGTCGCCGTCAGCACATTCGCATCCTGCGGATCGCAATAGGTGAACGGATGCTGCTCGATCTCGCTCAGCAAGGCCTCCGCTATCGCGATGGCCTGCTTGCGCTGCATCGGGTCGGCGCTGTTCTTTACCGCGACATTGAATACCATCAGGATGCCGGCGATGCCGACGCTCACGACCACGATGAACATGATCAGCTCGATCATCGTGAGGCCGGCCATGCGGCGGAGTGACGGGTTAGTGGACATAGCCGGTCACTCCTTCGATAGTGATGGAATTGGCCGCGCCCAAAATCTGGATCGTCGCCGGCAATGCAATCGTATTGCCCGAAGCGTTTGTCGGCCGGCCCTGTGCGTCGAAATTGAACCCGCCCGGCGAACCGGTGAATGTCACGCCGCCTTGCGCCGTTACCGTGTAGGGTGATCCACCGTTCGGCCCGCTTAAAGGTGTGTTGCATGAGACGGGATTTGTTTCCGGTGCAGCGGACGCGATATTCAGGAGGACGGAGTTATTGCCCGGGAAGGAAACGCACACCAGTCGTCGCTGGGCGATCGCGGCCTTCTGCGCATAACGCAAGGCGGAAATGGTCTCCTCATAGAAGCGGCGCGCGTCGTAGATCTGCCGATCGAAGAAGCGTGGCAACGCGAACACGGCAAGAATCCCGACGATGATCATGACGCTGATCAGTTCGACAAGAGTGAAGCCGGTTGTTCTTGTGTGGGTCATCAGCGATCGACGTTTACCTAAAGACAAAATTTTGCCAAGCTGCGACGCTGTTAGTGCCCCTACTTAACAGCGAATCTTGATCTTGCGCCAGCCGGTTTGAATGCCGGAAGGGGAAATGACGAGATGCTTAATTATGCCTCATGGAAATTGCCTCACATTTCCAGAATGGTATTTATTCGCATTTTCATTGCGGTCGGCTTGTCGCGCGCGCGTTCATACAGGGATTGCCCTGATTACATATTGCAACGGCAATGCATCGCTGACTGCCATTTCCGGGTCGTATCCTGCGCTGCTTGCCATTGCGCGTATGGCCGGCAAAAATCTCTCTCTTGCGGGCTCATCGAAAATTCGCGGCTGCCCCTCAATAATTTCGAATCCCGCCTCTTCGAACATTTCAACGATTGTCGCGCGTGTAAACCACCTGAGATGGCTTCTATCCAATAAGCCGGACTCTTCATACCGGAGATCACCACAGGTCAGCCTTGCCTGAACGCTCCAGTGCTGTGCGTTGGGAATGCATGCAACGATGCTTCCATCCACTGGGATAATCCTTCGAATTATCGCCAAGAGCGCCCAAGGGTCTCTCAGGTGTTCCAAGGAATCGCCAAATATCCAGCAGTCAGAGAGAAGATTGGCCCGAAGATAATCCTCATCGACACGCTCAATATCGAGTTCCATGACTGCATCGCAATATCTTCTTGCAAGTTGCGCATATTCAGGGACGATCTCAATACCGACGTAATGGCAATCCTTGTTTGCTTTTTTGTATTCCCTCGCCAAGGCGCCAGAGCTGCATCCGACTTCTGTCAGGCGTTTTGCATTTGTCGGTATGAATGCGAGTAAATCCGGATTATGGTGGTCGTGAACAGGCGTCTGCTGCATATCGTTTTGTCGGATAAAGAACTCGATTTGAAGGACAATTACTCGCCGTATTTCTTGAGATAGATATCGAAAGCCGCTCGCCAGGATTCGGAGCCAAAAGCACCGATACTCTCATGGACAAGCGTAATCGGCCATGTACCCATACGCAAATTCTTTAATTCCGCCTGGCGGCAAAAATCCAGATCGTAGAAATGGAAATTGAACTTGGGGTCGAACCTAAGTTGGTGTTCGATGAGGGTAGCGCTATCAGCAACGAGCATGACACCGTCCAGCAACTTGCACTCTTGGGGGGATGGGCCAAACCTATCAATTTGATCACAAGGGAAACCCGTGCCGTGGCCAACAGTACCGCTGAGATTTTTGGCTTCATCCCATGTGAAGCTTTCATCGATAAAGGCCCATGCGGGCTGCCTTGACAGTCGCCTCTTGTTTCCAGCCACCCCCACTATATCGAAGTTTTTCAGCGCCTCATGGATTTGATTTGTCCAGGAAAAATCTGGCAGGTACACGTCGTCATGAATGAAGACAAGTGTTGCAGGATCCTTCTCGGCATGTTCAATAGCCGTGTTGTATATCGTCGGCAAGCCTTCTGAATTTTCCGAAAACAACTGTAATTCGACGAATGGCAAGAAATCCTTATAGAGAGAAAAAGATCTGCCCAGGGCGGTTGACTTGAAAAATCCGTCCTGAGCCAGGCGCGTTGCGCAAATCAATCTAATCTTCTTGGCATCACCGGCCCTGCTGGCGACATGCATCATAGTGCTTTTACGCGAATATGGTGCTTGTACGACTTCCGTTCCGAGTTTCTTACCGTCGCACCACGATTTCCACATGCGACCGTAGAGTGCTTCCAAGTCCTGCGTAAACTGAGCCGGCTGGCACAGCGGACTGTTCTCCATCCTTCGGCGAATCTGTGGCCTCAGTGCTGTGAGGCGTTCGACGTTGTGCGCGAGCGAGATCGCACCTTCAATGTACATATTGAGATCATCGAAGACCAGTTCACTCAGTCCGATATTGGTCAGCGCCGAGGCGGACTGCCTCGACACCACGCTATTACCGGCCAGTGTAACGACCGGCACGCCCATCCAGAGCGCTTCCAGCGTCGTCATGCCGCCATTGAAGGGAAACGGATCAAGGGCGATATCGACCTCGCCGTACTGCGCCAGCATGTCCGGATGCTGCGACGGCCCGCGCAATTCCAGCCGATCGCCTTGCAGCCCCAGCTCGACGAAGCGACGGCGCAGCGAATCGCGCACGCTCTCGTTCTCCAACACGCCGGCCTTCAGCAACAGCCGACTACCCGGTACCGCGTCGAGAATCCTGATCCAGGCGGAGATCACCGGATCGACCAGCTTTTCGACGCGATTGAACGAGCCGAACGTGATGTAGCCGACATCGAGGACAGGCGACGGCGCGACACTGGGCGCATACTCGGGCGCCGAGTAGCAAAAGCGGGAGTGCGGCAACCACACCGGAATTTCGGAGAACAACTGGCCGGCATCGGCGGGCGTCGTCACCGGATCCGTGATGAAGTAATCGATGTTCTTCAGCCCGGTCGAATGGAAGTAACCGATCCAGGTCGCCTGCACCGGCGCGGGCCTGCGTACGAACGCGGGCAAACGGTTGTAGGCGGTGTGCCCGGAAAGATCCACGAGGATATCGATCTGGTCTTGATGAATCTGCTCCGCCAGTTCGTCGTCGCTCATCAGCAGCGCGTCGATCCAGGCATCCGAATGGGAGCGAATGGTTTCCGTGACGTCGTCGCTGGCACGCATCATGGAATAGCAATAGATCTCGACCTGCTTGCGATCATGGTTGCGCATCACGTCCCGCAGCAGGAAGCCCACGGGATGCCTGCCGAAATCTCCGGACACGTAACCAATCCTTAACGGACGGTCCGCGTCGCGGGATTGTTCGTGGCTGAATGCCTGCTTTTCGTTTGTCTTTTCGAATCGATCCGCCCATTCCCGGTGGTAGGCGAACACTTCATTGGCGGAAATGTCCGGTAGGTAGGTAGCATCGAACGCGACGTTCGAATAGATTGCCGGCATGTTCGGATTTTCCACCAGGGCCCGTTCATGCAGGCGGATTGCCTCCTGATGAGCGCCCTTCACGCTCATGCATCCAGCGAGCGTAATCAAAACCGAGATGTTGTTGGGCTGCATGCCGAGC
>JAKACN010000229.1:0-2125 GCA_021821365.1 Pseudomonadota bacterium
GAGATGCACCACCATCGTCAGGTTCGGCGAACTCTTCGCAGTGGTGACACCGATCTGGCGCACTTCCTCGGGCAGGCGCGGCAGGGCACGCTGCACGCGGTTCTGCACCTGGGTTTCGGCCTGTTCGACGTTGGTGCCGATCTTGAACGTGACGGTGAGTGCGAGCGAGCCGTCGGAGGTCGCCTGCGAGGACATGTAGAGCATGTTCTCGGCGCCGTTGATCTGTTCTTCGAGCGGCGCTGCCACGGTTTCCGCGATTACCTTCGGGTTGGCGCCGGGATACTGTGCGCGCACTACGACGGAGGGCGGCACCACTTCCGGGTACTCGGAAATCGGCAGCTTGAAGATCGCCAGCACGCCGGCGACAAAAATGATGATCGACAGGACGGCCGCGAAGATCGGCCTGTCGATGAAGAATCGGGAGAAGTTCATGGTGCTCTCTCTTGTGGCTTGTCAGTAGCGGCGTTACGACTTCGCCGGGGCATCCGATTTGGCTTCGGCCTTGGTGTCAGCCTTCGTACCGGCCTTCGCATCCGCCTTGCCCTGCACCGTCAGGTCCGCGTCCATCGGCACGATCTGCGCCACCACCGGAGCGCCGGGGCGCACGCGCTGCAGGCCGTTGACGACGATCTTCTCGCCGGGCTTGACGCCATCGCGCACCACGCGCAAGCCGTCAACCACCGGGCCGAGGGTAACCGCGCGATATTCCGCCTTGCCGTCGGCGTTCACGACGAACACGAACTTGCGGTTCTGGTCGGTGCCGACCGCGCGGTCGGCAATCATCGCAGCCGTGGTCTCGCCGCCCGCCCCGTTGCCCGCTGCAAGTTGCACGCGGGCGAACAGGCCGGGAGCGAGTGCGTTGTCCGCATTCTTGAAGGTGGCGCGCATCCGTACGCTGCCGGTCGCCGGATCGACGCGGTTATCGACGAATTCGAGTCTGCCTTCATGCGGGAAACCGGTTTCGTTGGCGAGACCGATGCGCACCGGCACGGTCTTGCCGCTGCGCGCGAGCGTGCCTACGCGCAGGTAGGTGTCTTCGTCGCCGTCGAAGCTGGCATAGATCGGATCGGCGGAAACAACCGAAGTCAGCACCACGTTGGCGTCGACCAGGTTGCCGAGGGTGACTTCCGCCTTGCTCACGCGACCGTCGATCGGCGAGGTCACCGCGGTGAAGCCGAGGTTCAGTTTCGCTGCTTCATACGCTGCCTGCGCAGCGCGTGCGGAGGCTTCGAGCTCCTTCGCATTCGCGGCTTTCTCGTCGGCATCGCGCTGGGCGATCGCCTTTTCCGCGACCAGCTTTTCCGCACGGGCGAGCTCGGTGCGCGCGAGGTCGGCCTTGGCGCGCGCGGCGATGGCAGCGGCTTCGGTGCGGCGCGCTTCGGCTTCATAGGGACGCGGATCGACCACGAACAGCACTTGACCCTTCCTCACCAGTGCGCCCGGCTTGAAATTCACATTGGAAATGAAGCCGGCCACGCGCGGGCGGATCTCGACACGCTCGACCGCTTCCAGCCGTCCCGTGAATTCCTGGGTTTCGACGATGGATTTCTCGATGACGGCCGCGGCGGTGATCGGCGGGCCGCCGCCTGCCTGCTTGCCGGTTTCCTGCGCGGCCGGTTCGCCGCAGGAAGACAGCAAAAGTGCCGAGAGGCTGCCCAGTGATATGGCGGCGGCAAGACGGGTAGTGGTTTTCATGTTGTTGTCCTTCCGTATTCCAAAGAAAAAGAAATCCCGCGGCCGGTGCTTTCGGCAGGGCCGTCATTGTGTTGCAGAGCGATTTGATTAAAAAAGCCGGCTTGTCAGGAGGGCGTTTCCTTGTACAGCCGATCGAGGAATGCAGCAATTTCCCGCAACGCGTTCTCCTTGCGTGCGCAGCTGCATCGCGCATTCGGCTCCTGCAGTTCGATACGCGGCAGGCGCTTGACCACTGCGAGGATGCCGGCGGAATTCAGCTTGATGCCGTACTGCTCCGCCTCGTCGCGCAACGGGTCGTCGTCGGCCGACAGGATCAATGCCGGCGGCAGGCCCTTCATGCGGCTGGACTGCAACGGCGACGCATACGGATGCGCCCGGTCGACGGCGCGTGGCAGGTAGTCGCGGTACGCGGCCGCGCACTGGTCGGTGG
>JAKACN010000229.1:2135-8446 GCA_021821365.1 Pseudomonadota bacterium
CGCCGGCATCCTGGCTCAGCTTGCGCATCGAGCAGCTGGAAAGACCGGGGTCGAGCATCGGCATCAGCAGCAGTTGCGCCGCCAGCACCGGGCCGCCGCGGTCGCGGGCCATCAGCGCCGACACCGCCGCGAGGTTGCCTCCGGCTTCGATGCCGGCTGTTACCAGCATCCTGCCGTCCCAGCCGACCTTGGCCTTGTTGCGGGCGGCCCACTTCAGGACAGCATGCGCGTCTTCCGCCGCGGCCGGGAATGGCCGCGCCGTCGCCAGCGTATAAGTGCTCCCCAGCACGTTCCAGCCGGTATGGACGGCGAGGGCGCGGAAAAAGCCGTCGCCCGCATCCAGTTCGTCGGTGACGAAGCCGCCCGACGGAAAGAAGACAATCAGGCCGGGCGCCGCGTCACCCGCCGGACGCTTCATTGCATACAGCCGGGCGGCAAGCTTGTCCTGCGCGCCCTGAACTGCCAGGTCGCGGCATTCCGGCTGCGCTGTTTCACCGCCGACACAGCCGGTCGTCTTGTCCTGCATGGCATTCATCCTTTAATGCGCGTCTTCCGTGGTGCAAGCCTTGCCGCCGAACAGGCGGTCGGCCAGTGCGTCAAAGCCCAAGGCCTGCGCCTGCACGGCGGTGCCCGCGATCTGGCCGGTTGTCGCCAACCCGGACATGCCCGACAAGCCCAGCGTCAGCACGGCTACTGCGAAAAGTGTGTCACGACTGCTCATGGTGAACTCCTTGTTCCCCAAATCTGATTTCCATGCGTCGCACTATAGCTTGTTCTAGAATGTGGACAAACCAGCATTAAACGAATTGACTGTTCAGGATTTTGAACAATGACGTCATGCGTTCGTGTTGAACTGGTTGCCAACAATGTAAGGCAGGGATACTGACAACGTTCTGTCAGGAGTGGGGCTGGCGCGGTGCCGCATACGTCACGAGGAGATAGGAATGGACAAGCTGCAGGCAATGGAAGTTTTCGTGCAGGTAGTCGATACCGGCAGCTTCACGCGCGCCGCGGAAAACCTGCTAATGCCCAAGGCCACCGTCTCGACCCTGGTGCGCAACCTCGAAACGACACTGTCGACCAAGCTGCTCAACCGCACCACCCGCCAGATCAGCGTGACGGCGGACGGCGCCGCCTATTACGAGCGCTGCCTTTCCATCCTGGCCGATGTGCGCGACGCCGAGGACTCGCTGTCGGCCAGCCGCGCCAGTCCGACCGGACGGCTGCGGGTCGATGTCTCGACCGGTTTTGCCCGTCATTTCCTGATTCCCCTCCTGCCCGATTTCTTCGCCCGCTATCCCGGCATCGACCTCGACCTGGGCTGCAGCGATCGCCCGGTGGACTTGATCGAGGAAGGCGTGGACTGCGCGGTGCGCGGCGGCGAGCTGTCGGACTCGACGCTGATCGCCCGTCGCGTCGGCGTCATGCGTTTCATTACCGTCGCAACACCGTCCTACCTCGCCTCGCATGGGCGGCCGATGCATCCGGACGATCTGCATCGCCATCAATGCCTCAAGTATTTTTCGGCCAAGACAGGAAAGACCTATGAATGGGATTTCGCGCGCGACGGCCAGCGCATCCAGATGAAGGTGCCGGGCCGGCTGGCGGTCAACGATGCCAATGCCTACATGACCGCTCTGTTGAACGGCATGGGCATTGCGCAAATGGTGGCTTTCGTGGTGCGGCCCCATATCGACTCCGGCCGGCTCGAACGCGTGCTCGAAGGCTGGTGTGTCGACCCGATGCCTGTCCACGTGGTGTATCCGCAAAACCGGCACCTCTCGGCCAAGGTGCGGGCGTTCGTGGAATGGGTGGCGGAACAGTTCGATGTGACCCCGGGGTTGCGCATGCAGGATGCCGGCGAGTGCCCGGGGTTAAAAGCGGGAGGGTTGGTTTCAAGCGCGAAGCCTGCGCCGCACAATTCCATCGAGCCGGAAGTGCCGGAAATTGCCGCAACATCTCGGAAGACCTGATGGAGATTTTGGGCGGACGCCGATTGGCAGTCAGTAACGACTGAATGCCTTGTTTTCGACGAGGCGCCGCGGGCAGAGCGGAAATGTCCTTCTCCGCATCTGCCCTGCGAGTGACAATCAATGACCGAGCTGTGTGAGCACTTCCGACAACATCGAAATCATGTGATCGATTTCTTCTGTCGTGATGTTCAGCGCCGGCATGAAGCGCAGCAGGTCGGGGCGCGGCGAATTGAGCAGCAGGCCGATCGGCTCCAGGTTGCGCGCGGCCTCGACGATCTTGGGACCGATATCCTTGCCCAGCTTGAGCGCGCGCAGCAGTCCTTCGCCGCGTTCGCCGTCGAGGCTGTGCCGCACGCACAGCCTGCGCAGTTCGGCGCCGAGATACTCGCCCTTGTCGCGCACGGCCGGCAGGAAGCCGGGTTTGAGCAACTCGGTGAGCACCGCGATGCCGGCGGCGGTCATCAGCGGATTGCCGTTATAGGTGCCTCCTTGCTCGCCGGGCTCGAAGCAGGCGACTTCCTCGCGCGCCAGCAATGCCGCGAGCGGGACGCCGCCGCCGATGCCCTTGCCGAGCGTCATGACGTCCGGTTCGATGTCGGATAACTGGTAGGCGAACAGTTCGCCGGTGCGGCCCATGCCGGCCTGCACTTCATCGACGATGAGCAGGAGGTTGCGCTGTTTCGTCAGCGCGCGCAGCGCCTGCATGAATTCGCGAGTCGCTGGAATGACGCCGCTTTCGCCCTGCACCGGCTCCAGCATCACGGCGACGGTCTTGTCGCCGATCAGCTTCTCGACGCTCTCGATGTCATTCAGCTCCGCCTTGGGGAAGCCCGGCACCTGCGGTGCGAACATCGTGTCCCATCCGGCCTTGCCGCTGGCGGACATGGTGGCCAGCGTACGGCCATGGAAGCCGTGGTTGAAGGTGATGATCTCGTAGCGGTTTTCGCCGGCGGCATTCTTGTTCACCTTGCCCCATTTGCGCGCCAGCTTGATCGCGCCTTCATTGGCTTCCGCGCCGCTGTTGGCGAAGAACACGCGGTCGAAGCAGGAGTGTTGCGTCAGCATGGAAGCCAGCACGATCGACGGCTCGTTGTAGAAGGCCGGCGAGGGGTTGATGAGCTTGCCGACCTGGGCCGTCACCGCGTCGATGATGCACTGGGGCGAATGGCCGAGGCAGTTGACCGCCCAGCCCTGCAGGTAGTCGAGGTAGCGCTTGCCCGTATGGTCGGTCAGCCACATGCCGCGGCCCTCGGTGAAGACGAGGTTGGGCCGGTTGGTGATCTGCATGAGGGCATTGATGTCGTACTGGCTGAATTCCATGTTGGGGCTCCTGAACTCGAAATAGGCAAATGGGCGAATCAAAAAAAAAGCCACAGGGCAGGCCTGTGGCTTAGTGAGCGCAAACGCTTACACGCACGGCTTCCCTGGCTGGGGCAGCAGGGAACGGCGTCGCAATGGTTTGGCTGTCGTGTTCATAAAAATAATAGTACCGTTTTTTTGCGCAGTGCGTCAAAAACTATTTTGCGGGCAGGTCCGAGGCGATGTCCGCCTCGGAAGTGAAGGCGTCGGCGTAGAACTCGTCTTCCGGCAGCTTGCATTGCGACACGAAATCGCGTTTCGCCGAGTCCACCATGACCGGCACGCCGCAGGCATACACCTGGTAACCGGACAGGTCGGGGATGTCTTCCATGACGGCGCGATGAACGAAGCCCGCGCGCCCGGCCCAACCGTCTTCCGGCAGCGCGTCGGACACCACCGGCACGTAGCTGAAATTCGGCACCGTGCGCGCCCATTCCTCGCACAGGGCGTGCATGTACAGATCCTTCGGCCGGCGTCCGCCCCAGTACAGCGCCATCGGCCGCTGCGTCTTCTTGTGGATCGCATGCTCGATGATCGCCTTGATCGGCGCGAAGCCGGTGCCTGAGGCGAGCAGCACCATCGGCTTGTCGGAATCCTCGCGCAGGAAGAAAGTGCCGAGCGGGCCTTCGAAGCGCAGGATCTCGCGCTCCTTCATGTTGTTGAACACATGGTCGGTGAACAGGCCGCCGGGCATGTGGCGCACGTGGACCGTCAGGTTTTCGTCCAGGTGCGGCGCGTTGGCCATGCTGTAGCTGCGGCGCTTGCCGTCCTTCAAGAGAAATTCGATGTACTGGCCGGCCTTGTATTGCAGGCGCTCGTTCGCCGGCAATTGCAGCGAAACCACCATCACGTCGTCGGTCACGCGGTCGAGCTTCGCCACGCGCGTCGGCAGTTTCTTGATCGGGAACTCGCCCACGCCCAGCACTTCGCGCGCTTCGATCACGATGTCGGAATGCGGTGTCGCGCAGCAGAACAGCGAGAAGCCTTTTTCTTCTTCGACCGGCGACAGGGCCTTTTCCTGGTGCGCGCCGTGCGTCAGCGTGCCTTCGACGAGCTTGCCCTTGCACGTGCCGCAGGCGCCGTTCTTGCAACCATAGGGAAGACCGACGCCGGCGCGAATCGCCGCCGTCAATACGGTTTCGCCTTCGTCGCAGGAAAATTGCCGACCGCTCGGCTGAACAGTTACTTGGAAAGTCATACAATCCTGATGATCATGAATAAAAAAATCGATATGCCGCGGGTGCTGATCGTCGGTTGCGGCGATGTGGGCATGCGTCTGCTGCGGTTGCTGCGCGGACGCTTTCGCGTCTTCGCGGTGACCAGTCAGGAAGCGCGGCGCGACGAATTGCGTGCAGCCGGCGCGGTGCCGGTCATCGCCGACCTCGACCGGCCTGCCAGCCTTGCGCGCCTGGGGCAGCTCGCGTCGTGCATCGTCCATCTCGCGCCGCCCCAGCCGGAAGGAGAAAAAGACCGTCGCACCCGTAATTTGACCGCCATTTTACCCGACCATGCGACTCTGGTTTATGTGAGCACCACCGGGGTCTATGGCGATTGCGGCGGCGAGTTGGCCGACGAGACGCGGCCGGTCCATCCGCAGAATGCGCGCGCAGTGCGCCGGGTCGACGCGGAGCGCGTACTGCGGGCATGGGCGCGGCACTCGGGATCCCAGCTCGCGATACTGCGCGTGCCCGGCATTTATGCCGCCGACCGCCTGCCCCTCGACCGCCTGAAGAAGGGCACGCCAGTGCTCGCGTCCGAAGACGACGTCTACACGAATCACATTCACGCGGACGATCTCGCACGCATCATCTTGAGCGCGATCTTCCGCGCGCAGCCCTGCCGGACCTATCACACGGTGGACGATTCGGACATGAAAATGGCCGACTACTTCGACGCGGTCGCCGACGCCGCAAGTCTGCCGAGGCCGCCGCGCCTGCCGCGCGAAGAACTGCGCAAGGCCGTCTCCCCAATCCTGCTGTCTTTCATGTCGGAATCGCGCCGGCTGGCCAATGCCAGGATCAAGACGGAACTTGGCGTCCGGCTGCGTTATCCGACCGTCAACGACGCATTGAGCGAGGCTTTTGGCAAGCCTTGATCTGCCCGCTTGACCTTGCCACGATGGGAAGGTCAATAATACCCATAGTTATTATCAGCAAGGAGCAGGCATGAGTGCGGTTCCGCAAACCAATCCATCCGGGTTGAAGGAATTCTCCGTCCAGATCGAGGGCATGAGTTGCGCGTCCTGTGTTGCAAGAATTGAAAAAGCCCTGCGCGCCGTGCCGGGCGTCGTCAATGCGAACGTCAATCTCGGTACCGAAAGCGCCACTGTCGTCGCAGAGGGCGCGGTCGGCTTCGACACGGTGCGGCAAGTCGTCGAGCAGGCGGGCTACGAAGTCGCGCAGCAGGAGATCGACCTCGACGTCGAGGGGATGAGCTGCGCATCCTGCGTGAGTCGCGTGGAGAAAGCCTTGCGCAAGGTGAGCGGCGTGGTCGATGCCACTGTCAATCTGGCAACGGAAAGCGCGCATGTGAAGGCCAGCGCTGCGCTTCCCGTCGAGGCAGTGATTGCGGCGATCGAAGCGGCAGGCTATCACGCCCGACCGCATCGCGACGCGCAGGCAGCGCAGCAGGCGGAAAAGCCGGTCGACAAGCAGTTGCGGCATGTCGTCTTCGCCGCGCTGCTGTCGCTGCCATTGATCGTGCCGATGCTGGCGAGCCTGTTGGACGTGCACTGGATGCTGCCGGGCTGGCTGCAACTGATGCTGGCGACGCCGGTCCAGTTCTGGCTCGGCGCGCGCTTCTATCGCGCCGGCTGGAAGGCGGTGAAGGCGGGGGCCGGCAACATGGACCTGCTGGTCGCCCTGGGCACGAGCGCCGCCTACGGCCTGAGCCTCTATCAATTGCTTGCACACGGCGAGCACGGCATGGCGCGCCTCTATTTCGAAGCCTCAGCGGTGGGGATCACCCTCGTCCTGCTCG
>JAKACN010000230.1 GCA_021821365.1 Pseudomonadota bacterium
TCGTGCCCCGAGCAGGCTATGCAAGGTGGATGCAACACTCATGCGCGCGGTCAGCTCCGCCAGCGGCAGTTCTGCACCTACTTTCGTCGACAAATCGGCGAGCGCATGATCAATCGATTGCTTCAGCCGAGTCGCGGCCTTGCCAGTAGGCGCGGCCAGCGCGATGCGAAGCTGCGCGGGATCGTTGGCCAGCGCGAACAAGAGCGCAAGCAGCCGGGCCACCGTATAGGTTTTCCCGGTGCCGGGCCCGCCAGTGATAATGGATAAATTGCTTCGAATCGCCACCGCGCAGGCAATCTTTTGCCAATCCGGGCCGCTTTCGCCGGGGACCGCCTCGAACAGCCGGTCCAGCCACTGGCGTACGGCAGCCGCATTGACGTCGCGTGCTTGCGCCGCGCGCGTTGCCACGGCATCGGCGACCAGCGCTTCATTGCACCAGTAGCGGCGCAAGTACAGCCGGTCCTGGTCGAGCACCAGCGGTTGCTGCAGATCCGGCGCCTCTGCCAGCCGCACCTGCGGGCATTCCTGTAGAACCTGGCGCCACTGGTCTACTGTGGCAGGCAAAGCGCCGGCAACCTCGCTCAGTTCTTGCCAACGTTCACGAGGCCAGGCCAGCAGCTTGCACGGATCCGGGACAAGGTCTGCCAGATTGAGGCAACTATGCCCGCGCCCCTCCAGTTCCGACAGCAGTGCCGCCCCAAGCAGCAGTGGCGCGGGAGCCGGGGCGTCGTCGAGCGAACCGATGAATTGCGCGAAGGCCGCCCCCAGCCTGCGTAGCAGCCCCTCCTCCGCAAATGCGTTAAACGTTTTATACAGTGCGGTTGCGTGCGTCATGCGGCTACTCCGGCAGTCGTGGTTGCGGTCAGAAGCGCGTCGACAGACGCCAACAGTGCGGCATCAGGCACCAGGTGGTGGCAGCCGCGCGTCTGCGCATTCGCGACGCCGCGCATGAAGAAGAAAACCGCACCGCCAAGCTGGTTCAGCGGGTCATAGCGTTTGCCCAGACGCGCCTTGAGAAGCCGATGCAGCGCAAGCAGGTAAATCGTCCCCTGCACATCGTAGCGATGCGCGGCCATGGCGTCGGCCAGCGCCTCCGCATGGTAGGCGGCGTCATCCCTGCCCAAGGAATTCGTTTTGTAGTCAAGGACCCAGTAGCGCCCATCGAGTTCGAACACCAAGTCTTTGAAGCCGCGCAGCATGCCATGCAAATGGCGCGCCTGCAGCGCCGGACGCGCTCGTCCGTCCAGCAGTCGCTTCTGGCAAAGCCGGTCCAGGTCGTCTGTGCGAACCTCGGTCGCAGGCACCCAGAATTCCATCTCGGGCCAGACCTTCGCCAACTCCGACAGCGAGCGGCCAAGCGGCGGCAAGCTGGTTGTCACCGCGGCACGCAACCACGCGATGGCATCGTCCTTGCGGTTGTCCCATCCGGCCCGTTCGCAACGCAGTCCGAGGCGTCGTTCAAAGTCAACCTCATGCACAATGGAAAACCCTTCCCTGGCCATCCATTCCAGCTGCCCGTGCACAAATTGTCCCGGCAGTGAGCCGCGCGGGAAGCGGTGCCAAGCGGCATCCTGCGCCTGGCCCGGTCCGGGTCCATCATCGGCGTCCAGCAGTTTCTCTTCAAGCGCTGTCACGGGCACAGGCATGGCCCCCAGGTCGCGGGTAATCGACGTATAGCTGGCAATGCTCCAGTGGCGCTCAAATTCTGCGTCGTATTGGGGGGCATCCACCAATGTCGGGGCGTTCTCGTCCCGCGACAGCCTGGTATAGCCGGGAGCATCATTGCTTGCTTCAATACGAATCTCGGGACACGTGCCGCACATTGCCTGCAGCCGTTCCACGAGCTGAGCATTGGTCACGGAGTCGCCGCCGGCCATCAAATAGCCCAACGCGGCGTGGTGAATTTCATCCTTTTGCGAGGTCACCCCCATCCAGAGTGCGTGGCGGGCACGGGTGAGCGCCACATAGAGCAGGCGCAGGTCTTCTTCCAGCCGAGCAGCATCCATGGCTTCCAGTCCGGCAGCGGAAAGCGTGAAGTCGATGACTTTCTTGCCGTCCCGGTCGGCATATTCAAGGAATTTGCGATTGCGCCGGTCGATTTTGCGGGCGCTTACCGCGAACGGCAGGAAGACCAGCGGGTACTCCAGTCCCTTGGATTTGTGTACCGTCACCACCTTGACCAGTTCAGCGTCGCTCTCGAGGCGCAGTATGCGTTCATCCCCGCCGTCCGAGTCATTCTCGATTTGCTCGGCAAGCCATCGGATCAGCGCCTGTTCGCCGTCCAGTTGCTGACTCGCCGTCTGGAGCATCTCAGCCAGATGCAGCAGATCGGTCAAGCGGCGTTCGCCGCCTGGCTCACGCAGTAGCCTGCCAGGCAAAGCAAGTTCATGGACAAAACGCCGCAGCATACCAAGTACGCCCTGGCGTTGCCAGACCGTACGCAGCGTCTTGAGCTGTTCGACGCGGGCCTCCCACGCCGCATCGTCGCTGGCCAGCATGGCAAGCTGGGCCAAACTCAGGCCGGCTGTGCGCGTCGCAAACGCCGCGCGCGCCAGAGCGCCATCCAGCGGGTTGGCAACGGCCTTCAACCAGCGCAGCACATCGGCCGCCTCTTCACTGCGGTAAACCGAATCCTTGTCAGAAAGGTAGACGCTCGGCACGCCACGCCGTTGCAACGCATCGCGCACGGCAGCCGCTTCCTGCTTGTTGCGAACGAGTACGGCAATATCGGCCGGTTGCAGGCGCTCGAAGTTGTCGACTTCCTGGAAACCGACGGCTTGGTCGTTGAGCATGGCAACGATGGTTTGCGCGCACAGGCCGGCAAAATGGGCGCGATACGCGTCGGCACCCAGTTCGCCGGTGGTGTTGGTCCAGATGGTCAGGGCAGCCAGATCCCCTTGTGCGCCGACCAGCCGCTCTTTGCGCCCCTTTGCGCTCACCGCCTCGAACGGCAACGGGTTGTCCTTGCCCGTTCGGAAGCGGAATGCGCCCGCTGCATGCCCCGGCTGGCTCCCCTCGCCTTCGGCATGCAGGAAGAGTTGGTTGACCGCTGTCACGACTGCCCCGGTCGACCGGAAGTTCGTGCCAAGGCGATAGTGACGGCCCGCCGTCGCCCGTCGCGCGGCAAGGTAGCTGTGGATATCCGCGCCACGGAAGCCGTAAATGGCCTGTTTGGGATCGCCGATCAGGAATAGACCGGCGTCGGCGCTATCTTCATTGACGCGGTACAGCAGGTCAAAGATTCGGTACTGGTCGGGGGAAGTGTCCTGAAACTCATCGATCAGCGCGACCGGGAACTGCGCGAGGATGCGCGCACGCAGCACCTCACCGTTGGCCCCCTCCAATGCGCCACGCAGGCGGGAGAGCATGTCCGCAAAACCGAATTGCCGGCGTCGGCGCTTGAGCTCCGAAATACGGGCTGCAATGGCCGTGGCCGCATGGCGCATCAAGATATGCTTAATGGGTTCCAATGCCGCAAGTGCATCATGCAAGGACTGGATTTCCGCAAAGTCGTCCGGCGGGACAAGGGACGGATCATTGCATACCTCACGCAGAAAACCCGGCACGAGTTTTTCCCAGCCCTTGGCAAAACCGTCGCCCGGATGCAGCGCGTTTGCATTGCCGGTCCAGTCGCGGATCGCCGCGCAGCAATTCGCTACCGTTGCCGCGCGCAAGCGGTTACCGTTGAGCGCCTTTCGATGCTTCGCAATCCACGCCTCCATGCGCTCAGTCCGCTCTGCCCAGCCCTCCTTCAATTGCGCAACGCGCGCCCGTTGCTCGGTATCGACGCGGGCAATCAAGTCCCCCAGAGTTTCATTACCAGAACCGCCGAACAAGCTAGCGCGTTCGACCAGCGGACGGATCGACTCTTCCAGTTGCGGAAGGTGCGCCCAGCATTCGCGCAACCGCGCCAGTGCCAGACTGTCGAGCGCATACACATGATGGCGCCAGTAGTCGCGCACCGCATCCCGAAATACCGCCTCCTCGCTGCTGACCAGTTCTTCGTCAAACAGGCAGCCACTGTCGAACGCGTGTTCGCGCAGCATGCGCTGGCACCATGCGTCAATCGTGAAAATCCCCGCATCGTCCATCGCTTCCGCTGCGAGCACCAACCGATGGGCCGCTTGCTGGCGCGCCGGGCCTTCCGGATAGGAGCCGATCAGTTCCGCCAAGAATGCATCATCCGCAGGTACCTTCTGTCCGCGGAAGCATTTGGCGGCTTCCACCAGCCGCTGGCGGATTCGGTCGGACAGTTCCTTGGTCGCGGCACGCGTGAAGGTCATCACTAGGATTTCGGCAGGAAGCAGCGGCCGGGCAAAACCGACTGGGCCGCCATGGCCGAGAACGAGTCGTACATACAGTGCGGCAATCGTCCAGGTTTTGCCGGTGCCGGCACTGGCTTCAATCAGACGGGTGCCGGTGAGAGGAAAACTGATGGGAGCAAGGGATTGGCTCATGCGGCTTCTTTCTGTTCCAGAACTGCTTCGAAGGAGAGCACCCGGACATCCTTTCCGGCCCACTCGACGAGCGGCCCATAAAGCCGCCTTGACCACGCTTCCCACTCCGGTTCGGCGCTCAGATGGTCGAAATCCGGCCACAGCCGCGCCAGACACATCTCATGATTCACTTCGCCTGGTGGCCTGGAATCGTAGCCGCCGTTGTACGCCGCGCGTGGGTCTTCCCCCGCAAGCAGTGCCAGCGCTGTCTTGCAGGCGGTTGGCAGTGGCCGCTCCAAGCCTTCCCGCCAGCACGAGATCAGGGCGCTCAAGACAAGCTGTGCTTGCGCCGGTTCGACGGGATCCATCACGACAATGGCATCGCGTCCAACCAGGTAACCGGTGACCACGTGTCCTTCTGCCGCTGCGGCCAATTGGCGGATCCAGCCTTCGATCAATTTGTGCGTGCGCGGCAGGACGCCGTCCTTGGTCTGGGTCACGAGCCGGCCCGGGTTTTGCGCGAGCCAGACGGTGGCGCTGCCGTCACTGCGCATTTTGTCGATCCAATCTTCAAGCCGGACCTCTTTGTGCGGGATGGACACGCGCAGTTTGTCCGAAGGCATGACAAAGCGCTGGCACAGCTGCAGCCAGGCTTGGCGCGCAGAGACGAGTTCATGGACCAGGTAATCCTGCGCCTCGGCGCCGAACAAGCCGACCGGCAACAGCCCCTGGCGTCCAAGGCGCGCCGCGTGCTGGCGCAGCCTGGCTTCGGCCTGCGCAACCGCTTCCTGCTCGCCGCTGTCGTCCAACAGGATACTGGCGAGCTGGTACTCTTCCAGATCGTTGAGTGCAAACGGCTCATCATCCTGTCCGACCAGCATAACCTCGTCGAATGCGACCTGCAGCCGCTGCCGGAAAAAGACCTTGACCGGTTGCTGGATGAAACGGGCGAGTTCCGCCAAGCGCAACCGGGAATCCGGCTCCAGCTGCAGCGCAGGCAGCGCTGACGCCTGCGCTGCCGTGACGTCGACATGGGCATCCCGCCATTCCCGCGCATAGGTCAGCAGCCCGCCTTGCTCGAAGTAGCGCCGGGAAAATGGCTGCAGGGGATGTTCCGTCGTGATGCGGCCAAGCGCCAGGTCCCAGCCGGCGGCAAGATAGTCGCGTAGTTGGGAGACCAGTACCGAGGGCGGCAACTCGGTGTTATCGCGTACATTGCGGCCGACCCAGCTGATGTAAAGCTTGTCGCGGGCGGCAAGAAGTGCTTCCAGCATCAGGTATCGGTCGTCGTCACGGCGCGAGCGGTCGCCGGGACGCGCGAGCTGTGGCAGCGCGAGCAGATCGAAATCGGCCCGTTGCGCGCGCCGCGGAAAATCCCCGTCATTCATACCAAGCAGGCAGACCATTCGATAGGGCACGGCACGCATCGGCATCAGGGTGCAGAACGTCACGCCGCCCGATACGAAGCGTTGGTTCAGCGACTGCTCATCAATCGCTCCCAGCCATGCTTCACGCAACACGGCTGCCGGCACCGGCTCCACGAATTCTGCATTGTCACAGTCTTCGTGCCAGGCTTGCAGCGACTGTTCAAGCTTGGCCAGCGTCAGGCGGTCATGTTCGTCCTTCGCACTAAAGAAGTCCTTCAATAACGCGCGCGCATGCTCGCTCCACTCAGCCGGCGTGGCCTTCCGATCGAGCACAGTGCGCCAGTGCAAGAGGGTATCGACCAGGCTCGCCAGCGCGCCCGCGAGATCGGCGTCGAGACCGCCCACCTCGGCGTACGGTTCGATCCCGGCAAACGCGCCACCGTCTCCGCTCGCATAACCGAGCAGCATGCGGCGGATGCCAAAAATCCAAGCGTTCTGCTCGCCGGTATACGCCAGTCCCAGCCCCTTCCGGTGGTTGCCGTCCAGCCCCCAGCGCACACCAGCGCCTTCGATCCACTGCGCCAGACGTGGCAGGTCAGCCTCGTCAATGCCAAACCTTTCAGCAATTGCCGGCACATCCAGCAGGTCGCGCACTTCGCTCTGCAAGCAGCGCTGATCCGGCAGGCGCAGCAGCCAGTCGAGCGCCACCAACAGCAGATTGGCCTTGCGTTCATTGACATCGGCGATTTCAAAAGGAATGTGCCGCTTGTCGCGCTCGCCATATTGGCCGAACACGGCACGGATTGCTGGCGAAAAGGTTTCGATGTCCGGCACCATGACAACGATGTCACGCGGGCGCAGCGTCGCCTCGGCGGGCTCCGCGAGCAAGGCAAGCAGCCGGTCATGCAGTACCTCCACCTCACGCTGTACGCTGTGCGCGATATGAAATTCCACGGACCGGTCAGTCTCGGGCAGCCGGGCGCGCCGGTGTTCTTCCAGCGGTTGCAGATCGCGGATCGCCGACTGTACCTGTTCCAGCAAGGTCTCGCCTTCTCCGGTACTGAACAGGTCCACGCGCAAACTGGACAACCCCTCCGCGCTCGCCTGGCCGTCGTCAAATTCATCCAGCATGCGGATGAAATCCCGGCCAAGACGCCCCCAGCCGGCGAGCAAGGGATGGCTGTGCGCATGGAGCTCCTCGAGCGGCATGCCGGCCAGGTCCCTGCCGGATCGAAGCGGCTGGCGGCGGCGTTGCGCGGTCAGCAGCTCCCGTCCGCTGATAATGTCGCCCCAATAGAACTGGCAAGGATTCGGCACGGCGGCGATGACCTGCATTCGCGTTGAAAGCGCGCTCAAGGCGTGCAGCGTCTGATAGGGCAAGGCCGAAATGCCGAACAGGATGACACGGCGCGGTAGTGCGCCGGACGGCTCGGCGCCGGAATGCAAAGCGTCCACGAACTGCAGGTGGATATCGGCGCGCCCTGCCCCCCGCTCCGCTTGCGGCACGCTGCCGACGATCGCCCGCCAAAGCAGCGCTTGCCAGCGCTGGTCTGCGGCAAGCGATATGGCGTCGCCGTTCGCCGCACGCAGCACGTCCCGGCCTTGGGCCCAGTCCGCCAGCCAATCCGCACGGTACACCTGGTATTGATCCATCAGGTCGGACATGCGTTGTGCCAGTTGCAGCCTGCGTTCGGCTTCACCGCCTGCCAGGAAATGCCGAAGCGGCTCGAACCCGGGTTGTTCAAGCAGTGTAGGAAGCAGCCGCATCAGGCGCCAGGTTAGCGACGACCTGTCGAAGGCCGAACGCGACGACACCGTGTCCGGTCCCAGCATGCCGCGATACGCTTGCCACAGGAAACGGGCCGGCAACGTCACCTGCGTGGCCGCGCAGATGCCCATTTCTTCCGCCAATGCGATCTTGAGCCATTCGGCGACACCATTGGATTGGACCAGGAAAATTTCCTGCTCGAGGGGATCCAGCGGATTCTTACGCAACCAGTCGAACACCGCGGAACGCAGCTGTTCCAACTGGTTGCCGTGCAGCGTGATGAAACCGGGATTCAAATTTGCAGGCATAGCGGCTTGTCGTTATGGAGCGAACACACCAAGTGGCCGCCTCATGTGCAACGCAAGGGACGCGAACCGTTGGGCAAACGCAATGAAATAAACAGAGTGAATCTTGCCGGAGAGGTACGACAGAATATGTCGCAGTCATTGTTGCATTCGACTTCTTATTTCCGAGGAGAAATTGAAACACGGTGCTAATACGTGGTCAACTTTTTTTGGTGACAAACGGTGCCGACACCGTGTTGGGGAATTACCGATGCCGGGCGGGTACGCTGCGTGTGTACCGCGTGACCGCATCTTCGGATAGGATGCTGATCAATGGAGACTTTTCCTCCCCAATTTATGGGAAGAGCGCCTGCAAAGGTCGCCGGAGTCAACACGAATAGTTGCGATTAATGGTGCGAACGGCAGGGTAATGATGGACAACCTTCTGCCGCCGGATGCCCTAGGGCTACGCTGAACAAGCCGCCGATTTCCGAATTCAGGCCGAGATAATCGATTTGAATCGGAAATTGGCGGCGTTCAGAGA
>JAKACN010000231.1 GCA_021821365.1 Pseudomonadota bacterium
GGCAGGGACACGGCGAGCGTACCTTCATGCATCTCTCCGCTTGCCCTCTCCGGCACGGTGTCGGCGCGGAGGGCTATCTCGGAATCGGGGGGCCGCCCGGCACTCGCGACACGCGTGGTACTACCGTCCGCATTGGTGTAACGGATGCTTGCCATGCGATACCCACCGGCCTCGACGATGGTCTTGCACATGTCACGAAGAAGTCCGGCCTCGTCAGTCGCGTGAACCATGACGTGGGTGCATTCCGCCATCACCGTCCGCGCGGACAGCATGCGCCGCAAGGCGTCCTGAGCCTGCTTGCGTTCGCTGACTTCCACGGTCAACTGCGCATGCTGTTTCTGGATCTCGCCATAGAGCGTCAGGTTTTCATGGACGACCGCCAGTTGCGCGGCGACAGTCGACGCCGCGCGCTCGTCGATATCGGTAAATTCGTCGGAGCCCAGCTTGTCGGCCAGGTACAGCCAGCCGAAAACGTTTTCCTTCGAGACGATGGGTACGGCAAGCAGTGAGTGGACCGGTGGATGTGTCGACGGCAGGCCGGCCAGCTGCGGGTTGCCTTCCAGCCCGTTCACCCGCCTGGCAGACCGTTCGATGAGCGTTGCGCCGAGAATGCCATCACGCGGGCGAGGCGTTTCAAGGCGGGCCAGCGCGACGTCGTCCAGTCCGCGCGTGATGTACTGTGCCAGTTGCTGCCCCTTGCTGTCCAGTATGCCGATGGCCGCAAACTTCGCAAGGCAGATGTCCTGCAGGACGCGGCAAGAGATTTCAAGCAGATGCGTGGGGTCGCGCTCGGCCGCCAGATCGATGCCAAGCTCGATCAAGGCCGTCGAGCGCAGACTTACCGCCTGCAGACGTATCAATGCGCTGGACAGTCGCTGCACAACCTCCTGCAGGTCTTCCACGACGATGGGTTCACGGTCCTTTCCCTCCTGTTGAGGAACCGTGTTGCGGTTGTTCTCGAGTTCGTCAGGAAATGTCGCAATATGACTGCCGAGATCCGGCGGCCTCGATGCATCCGGCGGCGCCAGCGCTTCATGAACAGTCTTGAGGATCGTTTCAGGTGCGGACGGCTTGGGCAGGATCCAGCGCACGCCGCAGGCAGTTGCCATGATGCCGGCCTCGCGTTCGTGGTACGCGGCGGTATGGAAAATAACCGGGGTATCGGCCATGGACGGGATGTCGCGCAGGCGCGTGACGAATTCCACGCCGTCCATGTTGGGCATGAGGATGTCGGCGATGATGAGGTCGGGGTGGCGGACGCGGGCGACTTCAATCGCTTCCGTCCCGTCCGTCGCCTCGAGCATGCGGTGACCGCTGTGAGCAAGCAGAACCATCAAAAACTGCCGGTTCAGTGCATGGTCGTCAACGATCAGGATCGTTGCCATCTGTATTCCTTGGTTGTTGATGCCGATGTTTGCCGTATTTGCCGTGTTTGCCGCTGGCCAGGAAATGCTGTATCGAAGCGATGAAGGAGGGCGGATCGGTGGCCTGGCAGACGTAACCGTCGAAGCCTGCGGCCTTCAGCCGCTCCGCGTCGTCCGGCGCGAGGAATGCAGTCATGGCGACGACGGGAATGTCCCGTAAGGCGGGGTCCATCCCGAGGCGCTTTGCCAGGGCATAGCCTTCGAGGTGGGGAAGATGCACGTCGCAGATGATGAGATCGGGGCGCTCAAGCCCGGCCAGTTCAAGGCCCTCCGTCTCGTCATGTGCGTAGAAGGTGTCAAAGCCAAACGCCCTCAACTGGTAAGCCATGAGTTCCATGCTTGCCGGGTCGTCTTCGATCAGGAGAATGCGCGCAGGCATCGGCATACGCTCCTTCGCATCTGCAGCCCTATGCGCATGCTCCCTGCTGTCATGCGCACTTAACGGTTTCCAGGGGCAGGGCGGAATTCCGGTTCCGGTGACGGGTGCTGCACGGGCAGCACCATCTTGCGCCGATCATGCAGGCAGCTTCTTGACGGCGATAAAAGCCAGGTCGGATTCCCAGGCAGCGGCGGAGGCCGGCGACCTGCGCGGGCCGGGCATGCGATGCCGGCTTGTCGAAGTCCTTCTGCATAAGATTCGCTAAATGTGTCGGTGTGTCTTGCTGATTGGCAAGCATTACACTCTTGAATGCGGTGAAAACGGTCCCCGGAATTTAAGATCGCTATTGCATGAATTAGTGCAAAAATTTTTATGCATCGACTGGGTCGCTTGCGACCAAGGTCTTGCCGTGACTTCTTCCACAGCGCGGCCCATTTTGAGATCGCCTCTTTTTGCGATACGATAAAGTCCGCGCCGATTTGATTCTGCTTGCGGGCGCTGGGGCTCCGGCCCCGAACAAATGCTGCTAAAACGGATGACAGATTCACCATCAACCCGTTTTAGCCCGTGCTGAACGGGTTTTTTTATTGCCATGACTGACACAAAAAAATACGGATTCACGACCACCATCCTTCACGGCGACCGCCAGAAACCGATCGAGCACGGCTCGCTGCACAAACCGATCCATACCTCGGTGGCGTTCGGTTATCGTGACGCGCGCCAGCTGGCCGAAGTGTTCCAGGGCAAGCAGCCGGGTTACCGTTATGGGCGACAGGGCAATCCTACCGTCTCGGCTCTCGAGGAAAAGGTCACCAGGATGGAGCAGGGACTGGCCACCATCTGCTTCTCGACCGGGATGGCCGCTATCGCCTCCGTCGCGCAAGCGCTGCTGCGCGAGGGCGATCACGTGGTGTCGTCGTCGTTCCTGTTCGGCAATACCAATAGCCTGTGGCAGACGGTGGCCGGGCAGGGCATTGATGTCACCATGGTCGATGCGACCGACGTGAAGAACGTCGCGGACGCCATCACGCCGGCGACCCGCATCGTGTTCGTCGAGACCATCGCCAATCCGCGCACCCAGATCGCCGACCTGAAGCGTATCGGTCAGCTGTGCCGAGACCGGGGCATCGTCTACGTGGTCGACAACACGATGACTTCGCCCTACCTGTTCCGTCCGCGCATGGTCGGCGCCAGCCTCGTGGTGAATGCGCTCACCAAGTTCATCGGCGGGCATGGCAATGCGCTCGGCGGCAGCATCACCGATACCGGCCTGTACGACTGGACCAAATTTCCGAACATCTACGACAACTACAAGCGCTACGTGCCGGCGCAGTGGGGCATGGCCCAAATTCGCGCCAAGAGCCTGCGCGACTTCGGCGCTGCGCTCGGCCCGGAAGCAGCGCATCACATCGCCGTCGGCGCCGAGACCATGGCGCTTCGGCTGGACAGGGAATGTGCCAATGCGCTCGCTCTCGCGCAGATGCTGGAGGCCGACGACCGTGTCGCCGCGGTGCATTACCCGGGCCTCGCATCGCACCCGCAGCACAAGCTCGCCAGCGAACTGTTCAGCGGCTACGGCAGTCTGTTCAGCTTCGAGCTGAAGGACGGCATCGATTGTTTCGACTACCTGAACCGCCTGAAGCTGGGCGTCCCGGCCAGCAATCTCGGCGACACGCGCACGCTCGTCATTCCGGTTGCCCACACCATCTTCTATGAGATGGGGGCGGAACGCCGTGCCGGCATGGGGATCGCGGAATCGCTGATTCGCGTGTCGGTCGGCATCGAGGATACGACCGACCTGGTCGAGGACTTCCGGCAGGCGCTGGAAGGCTGATCCGCGAAAAAGGACTGAATTTCCCAATTAAAACAATTCACTTGGGAAAGTGGATTGTGGCTAAAATACGCGAATCAATCCTCAGCTAGGAGCGCGCGTATGGCACGGCCGGAGAAGGTCCGCCTCGGTGAAATTTTGGTGCAGCAGAAGTTGCTTTCCGAAGAGCAACTTCAGTTCGCGCTAGGCGAGCAAAAGCGGACCGGACGCAAACTCGGGCGTGTCTTCGTAGAGAACGGGCTGGTCACGGAAGAGCAGATTTCCGGCGCGCTGGCCCGCCAGCTCAACATCCCCTACATCAACCTCAAATTCTTCAACATCGACCCGGAAGTGGTGCGTGCGCTTCCGGAAACCCAGGCGCGCCGTTTTCGCGCCATTGCGCTGGAATCGCGCGGCGGCGCCATGCTGGTCGGGATGGCGGATCCCACCGATCTCTTCGCCTATGACGAAATTTCGCGCGTCGTCAAAAGACCGATCGAACTCGCCGTCGTCAACGAAGGCGAACTGCTGCAGACGATCGATCGCATCTATCGCCGTACCGAAGAGATCACCGATTTCGCCCGCGAGCTCGAACAGGACCTTGGCGACAGCTACGTCGATTTCGGCAATCTCGGCGGCACGCCAGGCATTGAAGAAGCGCCGGTCGTCAAGCTGTTGCAATCCGTGTTCGACGACGCCAGCCAGGTGCGCGCGTCGGACATCCACATCGAGCCGCAGGAAAGCCGCCTGCAGATTCGCTTCCGCATCGACGGCGTGCTGCATCTGCAGACCGAAGCGGACAGCAAGATCGCCCAGGCGCTCGCCTTGCGCCTGAAGCTCATGTCCGGACTCGATATTTCGGAAAAGCGCCTGCCGCAGGACGGCCGCTTCGCAATCAAGGTCAAGCAGCAACAGGTCGACGTGCGTATTTCGACCATGCCGACACAGTACGGCGAATCGGTGGTCATGCGCTTGCTGAACCAGAGCGGCGGCATTCTCAAGCTCGACTCGATCGGCATGCCGCCCTCGATGGTGAAAAAATTCCGCGCCATCCTGCAGCGCCCGAACGGCCTCGTCCTCGTGACCGGCCCCACCGGCAGCGGCAAGACGACGACCCTGTACGGCGCGCTGGCCGAACTCAACAGCATGGAGCGCAAGCTGATCACGGTCGAAGACCCGGTCGAATATCGCCTGGCCGGCGTCAACCAGGTGCAGATCAACGAAAAGATTGATCTCACCTTTGCGCGCGTGCTGCGCTCCGCCTTGCGCCAGGACCCGGACGTCGTCCTCGTCGGCGAAATGCGCGACCAGGAAACCGCGCAGATTGGCATGCGCGCCGCGCTGACCGGCCACCTTGTGCTGTCCACCCTGCACACCAACGACGCCGTCAGCACGCCGATTCGCCTGCTCGACATGGGGGTGCCGCGCTACATGGTCGCGACCTCGCTGCAGGCGGTCCTCGCGCAGCGTCTCGTGCGCGTGATCTGCGAAAGCTGCGCCGAGCCCTACACGCCGAAGCCGAGCGAGCACGAATGGCTGAAGTTCGAGCTGGGCGACACGGTCAACGCCCGGAAATACCTGCACGGACGCGGCTGCACGCACTGCAACGGCACCGGCTATCACGGGCGCACCGGCGTATACGAAATGCTCGAGATGAACGAGGCGGTGGCGACAGCGGCCAACCATCATGATCCGGCGCACTTCATGAAAGTGGCGCAGGAACAGATGGCCGGACAGACGCTGCGCCGGCACGCGGTGGCGCTGGTCATCGCCGGCAAAACCACCGTGTCGGAAGCGATGCGGATCAGCAACCAGTTCGACGACTAAGCCGTCCTGACCAACAGCCGAACCAGGAACCAACGTGCCGTACTTTGCCTACAAAGCCCGCAATGCCCGAGGAGAGCTGCTGCAGGGCGTCCTCGAAGGCGCCGACAGCGGCTCGGTGGCGGACCAGCTGTTCAGCACCGGCGTTACCCCCGTGGAAATCGCAGTCACGAGCAAGCCGGTGACGGACGCCGCGGAAGGCTGGTGGGCAAAGCTGACCGAACAGAAGATTCGTTCTATCGACGTGCAGCTCTTCAGCCGTCAGCTCTACACGTTGCTGAAGGCCGGCGTGCCGATCATGCGCGGCCTCGCCGGATTGCAGGAGTCCGCCATCAACAAGTCCTTCGCGCGCGTGGTGAAGGATTTGCGGGAATCGCTCGATGCCGGCCGTGAACTGTCGGCCGCCATGCGCCGCCATCCGGACGTGTTCCCGTCTTTCTACCTGAGCATGGTGCGCGTGGGCGAAGCGACCGGGCGCCTCGAAGAAATCTTCCTGCGCTTGTTCGACCACCTTGAATTCGAGCGCGACATGCGCGAGCGCGTGAAGACGGCCCTGCGCTATCCGATGTTCGTGGTCATCGCGATGGTGGTCGCCATCGCTATCATCAACCTGTTCGTCATCCCGGCCTTCGCCAAGGTCTATGCCGGCTTCAATGCCAAGTTGCCGCTGATGACGCAGATCCTCATCAACCTCTCCAATTTCACCGTTCATTTCTGGCCGCTGATGCTGGCCGTCGCGGCTGGTGCCGCTGTCGCGTTCAAGATGTACATCGCGACGCCGACAGGCCGCTTTAAATGGGATAAGCTCAAGCTGCGCTTTCCGATCGTCGGCAAGATCATCCTGAAGGCGGCGCTGGCACGCTTCGCGCGCAGTTTCGCGCTTTCCAGCAAGAGCGGCGTGCCGATCGTGCAGGGGCTGAACGTGGTGGCCCAGACCGTCGACAATGTCTATATTGCCAGCCGGGTCGAGCAGATGCGCGACGGCGTGGAGCGCGGCGAAAGCATTCTGCGCACGGCAGTGACGACAGGCGTGTTCACGCCGGTCGTGCTGCAGATGATCGCCATCGGCGAGGAAACCGGCGAAATCGACGACCTGATGGACGAGATCGCCGCCATGTACGAGCGGGAAGTGGACTACGAACTGAAGACGTTGTCGTCGCAGATCGAACCCATCCTGATCATCGGCCTCGGCATACTGGTGCTGATCCTCGCACTCGGCGTCTTCCTGCCGATCTGGGACCTGGGCAAGGCGGCGCTGCAGAAATGACGGTCGCACGCACGAAGGCGGGAATGTCATCCGCGTTCCCACCGGCGACCTGCGCCGCCATCCGATGAGACGGCGGCGCGGCTTTTCACTGCTGGAGTTGCTGGCGGCGGTGATCCTGATTTCGGCATTCGCCTTGTTTCTTATGGACCGCCTCGCGTTTTACCAGGAGGTGGCCGAGAAGGCCAACGTCGAATTCACGATTGCCCGCCTGAGAAGCGCGCTCCGCATCCAGATGGCGACCTTGATCGCCCAGGGACGCATGCGCGAGTTTCCGTTACTGGAACAGCAGAACCCCATGGAATGGCTGGAAGAGCGGCCTGCCAACTACCGGGTGGTATCGGGAAATGCGGCTCCCGAACCGGGCTTCTGGCAATTCAACACCGATGACCGCACCCTGACTTATTGGGTAATGCATGGAAATGATTTCCAGCCCGACCAATCGGGAAACAAGCGTATTCGCTTGCGTGTGAAAGCGGTTGATGCGAGCGTCGGCTCGCCGAACGAAGCGCGAAAGATGGCCGTCTCCGTTCGGATGGAATTGCTGGAGCCTTATGTTTGGCTTAAATAATTCCGTATGGAAACAATTTGTTGCAAAGAGGGTCGAGAACCGTAAAGTCAATGCAAAAAATTGATCTGGAGTGTGATTTTTTTCCCTGTGTCTATATAATTCCCGTTGACAATAAAGTTTCTGAATTGCACAACTGACAGAGCGAAAGACATGCAAACGAGACAGGCTGGTTTCACCTTGATTGAACTGGTTGTTGTCATCAGCATTCTCGCGCTTCTGGCGGCATTCGCCTTGCCGCGGTTTGCAGCGCTGCAGACCGAAGCGCGCATGGCCAAGATGAACGGCGCGCTTGGTTCGGTCAAGGCAGCCGCGACGCTGGCGCATGCGCTGCAGTTGTCACAGAACCTGGCGCCGGGATCGGCGGTGACGATGGAAGGGCCGACGGGGAATGTCGCCATGGCTTTGGGCTACCCGACGACGGCACTGGCATCGATCGGACGTGCCGCCGGCCTGGTTGACGATTTGGGGAACGCGATTACCGGGTATCTGCCCGTGGCCACCAGCGCGACGGTGTTCACGGTCACGCCGGATTCGTCGCACCCGAACTGTTCGGTGACCTACACGGTGCCGGATGGCGTAACGACGTTTGCACCGGCGTACAGCAATGCGAACGTCACTACGGCGAATTGCCAATAACCGCACCATTCGATTTTTAGATAGGCAAGCAGCAAGAAAATTTTGTCCAGAGGAGGAAGTATGAACAAGCAGCAGTCTGGTTTTACCCTGATCGAACTGGTCGTGGTAATTGTGATTCTCGGTATTTTGGCGGCGACGGCGTTGCCGAAGTTTATTGACTTGAAGGCCGATGCGGAGGCGTCTGCTGTAAAAGGTGTTGCCGGTGCGGTGACGTCGGCGTTTGCGGTCAACTATGCAGGTTACCAACTGGGTAAGGGTGTCTCTGTTGCAGGAGCTAATGTCGATGGAAATGTTATCGCTGGCAGTATCATGGCGGGCGGTGTGCCATCTGGCTACACCATTACGCCGACGGTAGCGTGTGGTACTGCAGGTGCGGCTGTGAGTATTACGGTATCCAGCCAGACTGCTTCTACCAATAAGACAGCACCTGCCACTTTGATTTGCACTGGCTAATCAAGTC
>JAKACN010000018.1 GCA_021821365.1 Pseudomonadota bacterium
CGTACACCGGGTCGTTCGGCGCGGCGGCCAGCTTGTCGAGGAAGAACTGCAGGATCTTTAGGCTGGTCTTGACGTTCAGGTTGAAGGTGCGGTCGACGAACTTGAACAGCCGCGCGCCGCGTGCATGGAGCGATTCCAGTTCCGCCATGAACGCATCGAGGTCGAAGGGCCATGCCGTCTTGTCGAGCGACGACAGGCAGAACTCGCACTTGAACGGACAGCCACGCGAGGCTTCCACATACAGCGTGCGGTGCGCGATGTCGTGCTCGTTGTAGAGCGCATACGGGAGCTTGATCTCATTCATCGGCGGCTGCACGCCGGCGTGGATCTTCATCAGCGGCTTGGGGCCGTTCAGGATCTGCCGGCACAGCTTCGGAAAGGTGACGTCGCCCCAGCCGGTAACGACATAGTCGGCCATTTGTGCAATGGGCTGCAGTTCGGTCTCGTGCGACACCTCAGGCCCGCCGAGCACGACGACGATCTCCGGCGCCACACGCTTGAGCACCGCCACCACCTTGGCCGCCTCTTCCGCATTCCAGATGTACACACCGAGGCCAACGATGCGGGGGCGATATTCCAGTATCTTTTCGACCACGTCGGTGGTCCTGGTGCCGATCACGAATTCTTCCAGCCGCGTCGATGCCTGCAGATCGCCCATGTTGGCGAGCAGGTAACGCAAGCCGAGCGATGCGTGGGTGAAACGGGCGTTCAGGGTGGCAAGAAGGATGGTCATGGAAGATTCGGGCAGATCGGTGAGCGGGTATTTTACGCTTGTGGGCGAGGGGGCCGGTCCGCAGAGGCGGCTTTGCGCGACAAGTCACAGGCCGGGATTGCCTTCCAGCCTGTGCAACTCCACATGCGAGGCATGCTGCGACCGCGCACACCACCCAAGTGCTTACTTCATCGCCGCAAACTGCGTCGCCGCAAAGTGCCCCTTCATGACATAGACATCCGGATTCGGATGCAATCCATCGCCGCAAATGTCCCACACGCTCTTGCCGGTGCTGGTCAGGTATTGCTTCAGGTAAGCGGTCTGGTCGATGACCGGGACGCTCTCGGCCGCAGCGGCGTCGCGCTGGGCCTGCGTAATCTGGTCATAGCTCAGGTCGCCGGCATGATTGCCCGGCCCGATCGTTTCGACGATGACTTTCTTGCCGTTGGCTTTGGCGATCTGGATCAGCTGGCGCACGCGCGAAGTGGTATTCGCCATCGTGTCGTGCGAGTGGTATTCGATGATGACGTGCGTGGCTTTGGATTGGGCCATCTGCTGAGTCCATGCCGGGTAGACGCCGTCGCCGGCGAGCGCGTTTTCCGCCAGGCGGCCCGGGCTGCCCATGTTGTGGACCGCCAGCCCGGTGTCAGCGGCAAATACGGCCGGCGCGGGTTGGTCGACGCGGCCCCAGTCGGTGTTCGGCATCCATCCCCAGATGATCGAATCGCCATAGTATTCAACCAGCGCCGGCGCGCTCGCGGCGGGGTTTGCGCTGTCTGCGGCAGGTGCGGGCGGCGCAGCTTCCTGTACAGGCGTGGGAGGCTGCGGCTGTGCTGTCTGGACGACATTCGTCTGCGCGGGAACCGCTCCGGCCGGTGCCGCTGCCGGCTGCGACACCACCGCCGCTTCGGAGGATTGCACATTGCTCGATGGAGTAGCACTTCCGCCGTTTCCTCCGCAAGCAGCGAGCAGGAATGGAACAACTGCAAAGAACGCGGATAGTTTCATGATATGCACCAGGAATGCGTGGGCCCGGCAAGCGCAGGAATGGCTTTGCCCGGCGCCGTACGCGCATGCAGCCGCGGCGATTAGTGCCTAAGGACAAATATCATTGTGCCAAGCCAATGGGCGGGATGACCGATGGAAAGACAAGCTGATCTACGGAAAGTTTCCACGCGGAGGCGAGCTGCCGGAATTGCGTGCATTGGCTGATGCAAGAACAGCATCGATTCGACATTGCCGATCGTGATCGGCTTGATGCAATGACATCATGCATGACGGATGTTCACGCCGGGCATCTTCCATGAACAAATCTGGATTGCGCGATAACTTATCAAGCGAGGCCCGGTAGCGTGCGTTATGCGCATGATTCGTCGCGACGCGAAACGTCATTGCATTTCGTACGCGCAGCGCACGCTACGCATTTTGCTTCGGCCTTCGGAGCTAGAATTCCTCCCACTCGCTCCCTGCGGCAAGCGCCGGGGCGGCGATGGATCTCTTCACCGGGCGTCGTGCCGCTACAGGCGTCGGGAGCGAGACCGGCCTCGCTCCCGGTGCGGCAACCGCCAGGCGCGTGGTATCCACCTGGAATGCGCTCACGAGCTGCACCAGTTGCTGCGCCTGCTCCTGCATCGCCTCGGACGCGGCCGCTGCCTGTTCCACCAGCGACGCATTCTGCTGCGTCACTTCGTCCATTTGTGCGATGGCCTGGTTGATCTGCTCGATGCCGGCGGTCTGCTCTCGCGAAGCCGCCGTGATTTCGCCGACGATGTCGCTCACGCGCTTCACGCTGCCCACGATTTCGCCCATGGTCGCGCCGGCATCGTCGACGAGTTTGGCGCCGACACGGATCTTTTCGACCGAGTCGTTGATCAGGGTCTTGATCTCCTTCGCTGCGCCGGCGGAACGCTGCGCGAGACTGCGCACTTCGGTGGCGACCACGGCGAAGCCGCGTCCCTGCTCGCCGGCGCGCGCCGCCTCCACGGCGGCGTTGAGGGCGAGGATGTTGGTCTGAAAAGCGATGCCGTCGATCACGCCGATGATATCGACGATCTTCTTCGCCGATTCATTGATGGATCCCATGGTGTCCACCACCTGCGACACCACCGCGCCACCTCGACCGGCGACGTCGGACGCGGAAAGCGCGAGCATGTTTGCCTGCTGTGCATTGTCGGCGTTCTGCTTGACGGTCGAGGTCAGTTCCTCCATCGAGGACGCGGTCTGCTGCAGCGAGCTGGCCTGCTTTTCGGTGCGGGCGGACAGGTCGAGGTTGCCGGAGGCGATTTCGCCCGATGCCGTCGCGATGGTATCGGTGGCATGGCGCACCTGCGCGACGATGTTGGCGAGGTTGTCGCGCATTCCACGCATGGCGTGCAGCATGCTCGACTGGTCGTTCTGCTTGAGTTCAATATCCACCCGCAAGTCGCCGGAAGCGATGCGCGTGGCGACGGATGCCGCGAATTCCGGCTCGCCGCCGAGCCGCTTCAACAGACCGCGCGTGATGAGAACACCGATGCCCGCCGCAATCATGATGGCAAGAATGCCGAGCGCAAGCATGACGGTGCGCGCATTCACAAAGGTCCGGTTCGCCGTCGCACCCGAAGCCTCGAGCTGGTCGACCTCGAACTTGATGAGCGCATCCAGGCTGGCCTGGTATTCCTTGAGAACGGGGCGCAACTCGGCCGCAAGGAAGGCTTTCGCTTCCGGAATCTTGTCGTCGTTGATCAGTGCGATGAGCTTTTCCTGCCCCTGGATATACTTGGCGCGCGCCTCGGACGCATCCCACAGCAGTTCCTTGCCCCTCTGCTGGGTGATCATCTTTTTCAGCGTAGAGAAATCGGATGACGCTTGCGCGCGCGCATCCGCGATGTCGCCGGCTTGCTTCTGCCGGTCATCCTTGCTGTCGGTCAGCATCATGTTCCGGAGCGCGATGGCCACCCGGTTGGTCTGTGCCTTGATGTCCGAGGCTGCCGCGATCTGCGGCCATCTGTTCTGAACGATGGCACTCGTGCCGCTGTCGAGGCTGCTTAACTGGCTGAGTCCGACGGCGAGGATGATCCACAATAAAATGCAGACGCTGCCGAAGCTCAGCGCAAGGCGCGTGCCGACTTTCATGTTTCGAATATCCATGGGATTGTGCTTGCTGGAGATAGGGGGAGGCCGCTTCGCTGCTGCGCGAAGAAACTGGCGTGCAAGCTTATATTGCGTGAAGAAGTTGCCGCAGCACAAGTAAAAATTGCCGCGACCATACCGGCGATGCAAAATTCCAACGCCGCAGTGACCGAGAGTAAGTAGAGAGGGAGAGTCGAGATGCCGGCGATCGGAAGATCGCCGGCCGCGAGGGAAGGGACGGGATGGCGATGCGTGCTACTTCGCCATCTCCTTCTCCTGCAAACTGCGCCACATCACCTTGCCGGTGGCGGATTTCGGCAGCGCCTCCACGAACTCCACGATGCGCGGCACCTTGTACGCAGCCATCTTGTCATGCGCCCACCTGACGATGTCGTCTTCGCTGGCCTCGACGCCGGCGCGCCTGACGATCACCGCCTTCACCGTCTCGCCGCGATAGGCATCGCGCGCCGCGATGATGCAGCATTCCTGCACTGCCGGATGCTGGTACATCATCGACTCGACCTCCGCCGGCCACACCTTGAAGCCGCTGGCGTTGATCATGCGCTTGAGGCGATCGGTGAAGAAAAAGAAACCTTCCGCGTCCATGTAGCCAAGATCGCCGGAACGGAAGAATCGCTTGCCGTCGAGTTCCGCGAAGGCTTCCGCGGTCTTCTTCGGATCGTTCCAGTAGCCCTGGAATACCTGCGGGCCGTGAATCCAGATTTCGCCGGTCTCGCCCTGCGGCATTTCCTTGAACGTGTTCGGGTCGACGATGCGCGAATCGACGTTGAGGTAAGGAATGCCGAGGCATTGCTGCTTCATGCGCTTGGGTGGGTTGATGTGCGTTGCCGCCATCGTCTCGGACAGGCCGTAGCCTTCCATGTATTCCTGGCCGGTGAGTTCCAGCAGCTTCTGCGCGATTGCCGCCGGCATCGCGGCGCCGCCGCCGGAGACACGCTTCAGGCCCGAGATGTCGTACTCGGCGAGGCGCGGATTGGACAGGAAATCGATCATCATGGTCGGGATCAGCGTCCACGTCGTTACCTTGTAGCGCGTGATGAGCTGGCCCGCCGCGTCGCGGTCCCAGCGCGGCAGCACGACGATGCCACCGCCGGAGAAGATCATGGTGTTCATCACCGACTGCATGCCGGTGACGTGGAAGAAGGGCAGCACCGCGAGCGTGACATGGTCCGGCACATTCGGCCCGGACCATGCGGGGCCGGCTGCCGCATTGAACATCAACGAGCGATGCGTATGCACGCAGCCCTTGGGTTTGCCAGTCGTGCCCGAGGTGTAGGGCATGCAGGCGAGGTCATCCGGACCGGCCTCATGCGCGCGCGGCTGGCGCCGCTCCGCCACGGCCGCCTTCCACGCCGCCACGCCGGGCGCCGCCGCGATCCCGTAGGGCGCGCGCACGAAATCCGGCACGTTGAGTTCGGTCGGCGCAATCAGGTAATCGGAATACGCGCCCACGATGGCATGCAGAAGTCCGCCCGCCCCACCCTCGCCGACCAGCGGCGCGACCCGCCCATACAACTCCTGCGCGACGATCGCAACCTTGGCGCCGCTGTCGTCCACGTAGTGCCGCAACTCGTCGGTCACCAGCATCGGGTTGACCGGCACCACCATCGCATCGGCGCGCAGGATGGCGTAGAAGGCGATGATGAATTGCGGACTGTTCTGCATGTCGAGCAGCACCCGGTCGCCACGCTGCACGCCGCAGACGTGCTGCAGGTAGCCGGCGAGCGCCAGCACTTCCTCATGCATCTGGCGATAGCTGAGCACCGTGTCGTAGAAGATGATGGCCGGCTTGTCGGGGTAGCGGCGCGCGGACACTTCAAGGTTCACATAGACGCTGGTTTCCGGCGCCGTGATCGAGTAGGGAAGGCCCTCCGGCCAATAGCGGTAGTGGCTGGTGTTCATTGTCTCTCTCGTTCTTGTAGTAAAGCTGATTATAGTTCGCAGCGGAAAACTTGCACGATGCTGCGCCCTGCACGATTGTGCACCCTGAGCTACCATCGGGAATGTTAAGTTGTTCACAATTGACCGGCGTCAATTCGACGCCGGCGGTCCGCATTCACCCACGTCATGAAAGAGAGTCGATGAAACTGTATTACGCTACCGGAACATGTTCCCTTGCACCGCATATCGTCCTGCTGGAAACCGGCCTGCCTTTCGATACGGAAAAGGTCAGCCTGGCGACGAAGAAAACAGCTGGCGACGTTGATTATTTCAGCATCAACCCGAAAGGCTATGTGCCGGCGCTGCAGCTCGACAACGGCGAGATCCTGACGGAAGTGCCGGCCGTCGTGCAATACATCGCCGACCTCGCGCCGGAGAAGCAGCTGGCGCCCGCATTCGGCACGATGGAACGTTACCGGCTGATCGAGTGGCTCAACTTCATCTCGACGGAATTGCACAAGGGATTCGGCGTGCTGTTCCATCCGGGGCCGGAGGAAACGAAGCAGGCTGCCCGGGAACTGCTGGCCGCGCGCCTCGCCATCGTCGAGAAGCAATTGCAGCGGCACGAGCACATCGCGGGGAACCAATTCAGCGCGGCGGATGCCTATCTCATCACTGTGCTGGGCTGGGCCAGGCCGCTGAAATTCGACCTGGCCCGCTGGCCCGCGGCGCAGGCTTACCAGCAGCGCGTGTCGTCCCGCTCCACGGTGCATGCCGCCATGGTGGCGCAGGGCCTGATCAAGGAATGACCGCGCGCTGCAATGCCAATTCCTCGCATTGCAAACAATGGATTCAGGGATACGACTCATCGGCACCAGGCCGCGCGTGGCGCTGGTGCTGCAAGGTGGCGGCGCACTCGGCGCCTACCAGGCCGGCGTGTACCAGGCGCTGCATGAGCATGCATTGACACCCGACTGGGTAGTCGGCACCTCCATCGGTGCGCTCAACGCGGCGCTCATTGCGGGCAACGAGCGCGCCACGCGCCTGGCGCGCCTGCGCGAATTCTGGGACGAGATCGCGCACCATGACCTGCTCGACATGCGCCAGGTTCCCGACGTCGCGCGCCGCCTGAACACCATGCTGACCACCATCGACTCGGTAACGCGCGGCGTACCGGGTTTCTATTCGCCGCGCTGGTTCAGTCCGTTCGTCGCCGGCCTTCCGGTGCAGCCGGAAAGCGCCAGCTTCTATGACACCGGCCCGCTCGAAGAAACGCTCGGCCGCCTGGTCGATGTCGATTACCTGAATTCTTCCGACGGCATCCGCCTCACCGTGAGCGCGATCAAGGTTACCTGCGGTCATCTCGAAAATTTCGACACCGCGCACCGGCGCGTCGGCATCCAGCATGTCATGGCCAGCGGCGCCTTGCCGCCCGGCTTCCCGCCGGTGCGCGTCGACGGCGAGCTGTACTGGGACGGCGGACTGTATTCCAATACGCCGCTCGAAATCGTGCTGGCCGACGAGCCGCGCGTCGATACGCTCTGCTTCATGGTGGACTTGTGGAGTTCGGAAGGGCCGGAGCCGATGACGCTGGAGCAGGTGCACACGCGCCAGAAGGATGTGCTGTACGCCTCGCGGTCGCGCCGGCATATCGACGCTTACCTGCGCGGGCACCGGCTGCGGCGCCTGGTGCGCCTGCTGCGCGAGAAGGTGCCCGACCACATGCTGAGCGCCGAAGAGCGCGCGGAAATCGACAAGGTCGGCACCGACAGCACGATCCATATCATCCGCCTCGCCTATGCGGGACGCGACTGGCAGATGGCTTCCAAGGACATCAACTTCGCGCGCGGTTCGATCGAGTGGCGCTGGGAACAGGGCTACAAGGACGCCATGCGCGCCATCGATCATGGAGCCTGGCACACCGCCGCACCTGAGGGGGCCGGCGTGCTGGTGCACGAAATCATGCCGGAGTCGATGCGGATCTGCGAAGGCCGCTGACTTCCCCGCACTGCCGCACCGCCATCGCCGCCATCCCGGCACCGCTGCGCGTCAAGGCAGAACTTTCCGTTTGCGCATAGGATAGCGGTGCAGCCCGCCATTCCCCTCGAACGAGAAGAAAAGGAACCGATCATGGATATCATCAAATTCGGCCGCACCGGCATGGACGTTTCGCGCCTGTGCCTCGGTTGCATGAGTTACGGCGAACCGCAGCGCGGCTCCCATCCCTGGACATTGAACGAGGAGCAGAGCCGCCCGTTCATCAGGAAGGCGCTCGATCTCGGCATCAATTTTTTCGATACCGCCAACATCTATTCGGACGGCACCAGCGAGGAAATCGTGGGTCGCGCGCTGAAGGACTACGCATCGCGCGACAGCGTGGTGATTGCCACCAAGGTGCATGGCCGCATGCATCCCGGCCCGAACGGGCAGGGCCTGTCGCGCAAGGCGATCATGGCCGAGATCGATGCCAGCCTGCGGCGGCTCGGCACCGATTATGTCGATCTCTACCAGATCCATCGCTGGGACTACAGGACCCCCATCGAGGAAACCATGGAAGCCCTGCATGACGTGGTGAAGGCCGGCAAGGCGCGCTACATCGGCGCGTCGTCCATGTATGCCTGGCAGTTTTCGACAGCACTGCACGTTGCCGAGAAGAACGGCTGGACGCGCTTCGTCAGCATGCAGAACTATCTCAACCTGCTGTACCGCGAAGAGGAACGCGAGATGCTGCCGCTGTGCCGCGCCGAGGGCATCGCGGTGATTCCGTGGAGCCCGCTGGCGCGCGGACGCCTCACGCGCGACTGGGACGAGCACAGCGCCCGCACGGAAACGGACGAGTTCGGCAAGGGCCTTTATATCAATACCGCGAACGAAGACCGCAAGGTGGTCGAACGCGTCGCCGAGATCGCAAAGGAGCGCGGCGTGCCGCGCGCGCAGATCGCGCTCGCGTGGGTCCTGCAGAAGTCGCCCGTCACCGCGCCCATCGTCGGCGCGACGAAGATGCAGCATCTCGACGATGCCGTCGCTGCGCTATCCATCAAGCTCACCGTGGAAGAAATCGAGCGACTGGAAGAACCCTACGTGCCGCACGCGGTGGTCGGTCACACCTGATCGTCTTCCCTCGCGGCCGCTGCGGCGAAGGCAGCGGCCGCCCCTCTCCATCGGTTCGGAAATCGAACGCTTCGGACGTCCGGATTCTGGACGTCGCACGCCGCCTCTCCCTCCTCCACCCTTTCCCCGTTTTCGGCAAGCCATTGACGGCAAAGGGAATTTCACGAAATGCCATCGCTGGCACAGCGCTTGCGAAATGAAGCCCGAACCATCGTGGTGAATGCGGTGTGTTTTGGTTACGGCGCCGTTTTCTCGGCACCCGTGAAAGACAACAACGGAAGGAGATAGGCTATGCAAGTGCAATCACAAGTGCAGGTGATGGGTATCGATGCCGGCGGCACGATGACCGACACCTTTTTCGTTCGCTCCGACGGCCGCTTCGTCGTCGGCAAGGCGCAGAGCAATCCCGAGGACGAATCGCTCGCGATCTTCAATTCCTCCAAGGATGCGCTGGCGCACTGGAAGCGCGACGTCGATGATGTGTATCCCGAGCTGCTGACCTGCGTGTACTCCGGCACGGCGATGCTGAACCGCGTGGTGCAGCGCAAAGGCCTCGATGTGGGCCTGATGGTGAACAAGGGCTTCGAGCACGTGCATTCGATGGGGCGCGCCATCCAGTCCTACCTCGGCTATGCGCTGGAAGAGCGCATCCACCTCAACACCCACCGCTACGATGAGCCGCTGGTGCCGCTGTCGCGCACCCGCGGCGTGACCGAGCGCACCGACGTGCAGGGCGAGGTGGTGGTGCCGCTGCGCGAAGATGAAGTGCGCCAAGCCACGCGCGAACTGGTCGCCGCCGGGTCGAAGGCCATCGTGATCTGCTTCCTGCAGTCGCACAAGAACGGCAACAGCGAGCAGCGTGCCCGTGATGTCGCGCGCGACGAGCTGAAGAAGATGAGCTGCGACATCCCGGTGTTCGCCTCGGTGGACTACTATCCGCAGCGCAAGGAAAGCCATCGCATGAACACCACCGTGCTGGAAGCCTACGCGGCGGAACCCTCGCGCCAGACACTGAAGAAGGTCAGCGACCGCTTCAAAAAGCACGGCGCGAAATTCGATCTGCGCGTGATGGCGACACACGGCGGCACCATCAGCTGGAAGGCGAAGGAGCTGGCGCGCACCATCGTCTCCGGCCCGATCGGCGGCGTGATCGGTTCCAAGCTGCTGGGCGAGGCGCTGGGCTATGACAACATCGCCTGCTCCGACATCGGCGGCACCTCCTTCGACATGGCCCTGATCACCAAGGGCAACTTCGCGATCGCCTCCGATCCTGACATGGCGCGCCTGGTGCTGTCGCTGCCGCTGGTGACGATGGATTCCGTCGGCGCGGGCGCGGGCAGCTTCGTGCGGCTCGACCCGTACAGCGGCGCGATCAAGCTCGGACCGGACAGCGCCGGCTATCGCGTCGGTACCTGCTGGCCGGAGAGCGGACTGGATACGGTTTCCGTGTCCGACTGCCACGTCGTGCTTGGCTACCTCAATCCGGACAACTTCCTTGGCGGCGCCATCAAGCTCGACGTGGACCGCGCGCGCCAGCACATCAAGCAGCAGATCGCCGATCCGCTCGGCCTGTCGGTGGAAGACGCGGCCGCCGGCGTGATCGAACTGCTCGATCTGCAACTGCGCGAGTACCTGCGTTCGAACGTCAGCGCGAAGGGTTACAACCCGACCGACTTCGTGTGCTTCTCCTACGGCGGCGCCGGCCCGGTGCATACCTACGGCTATACCGAAGGGCTGGGCTTCAAGGACGTGATCGTGCCGGCCTGGGCGGCGGGCTTCTCGGCCTTCGGCTGCGCCTGCGCGGATTTCGAATACCGCTACGACAAGAGCGTGGACCTGGCCGTGCCGCAGCATGCCACCGATGCGGCCAAAGTACAGGCCGCACAGACCATCCAGAACGCATGGGCCGACCTGGCTGCCAAAGTGATCGAGGAATTCAAGATCAACGGCTTCAAGGCGGAAGAGGTGATCCTGCGCCCCGGTTATCGCATGCAGTACATGGGCCAGCTGAACGATCTCGAAATCAGCTCGCCGATTTCCAGCGCGGCCACCGCGAAGGACTGGGACCAGATCGTCGATGCCTTCGAGGAAACCTATGGCCGCGTCTACGCCAGCTCGGCGCGCTCGCCGGAACTCGGCTTCTCCGTGACCGGCGCAATCATGCGCGGCATGGTGATGACGCAGAAGCCGGTGCTGCCGGAAGATCCGGAAGGCGACAGCAAGCCGCCGAAGGAAGCGCACATCGGCACCCGTCCGCTGTACCGCGGCAAGCAATGGCATGAAGCCGTGCTGTGGAAGATGGAAGCGCTCAAGCCGGGCAACGTCATCGTCGGCCCCGCCATCATCGAATCCGACGCCACCACCTTCGTCGTGCCGCGCGGCTTCTCGACCACGCTCGACAAGCATCGCCTTTTCCACCTGAAAGAAGTCAAGTAAGGAGACAGACCATGAATATGATGTCCAGCAAGGAAGTCGGCTTTGCCGACCTGCTCAAGACCGGCCAGACGCTCAAGGAATTCCGTGACGGCATCCTGGAACGCACCGCCGCGACGGGCCACTACAACGGCCTGGAGCGCCTCGAATTCCGCGAGAAGGATCCGATCCATTACGAGAAGCTGTTCTCGAAGCTGCGCGGCGGCCTGGTGCATGCACGCGAAACGGCGAAGAAGATCGCGGCCAGCCCGATCGTGGAGCAGGAAGGCGAACTGTGCTTCACGCTCTACAACGCGGCCGGCGACTGCGTGCTGACCTCGACCGGGATCATCATCCACGTCGGCACCATGGGCGCGGCGATCAAGTACATGATCGAGAACAACTGGGAAGACAATCCCGGCATCAATCCCGGCGACATGTTCACCAACAACGACTGCTCGATCGGCAATGTGCACCCCTGCGACATCGCCACCATCGTGCCGATCTTCGCCAAGGGCAAGCTGGTCGGCTGGGTCGGCGGCGTCACGCACGTGATCGATACCGGCGCGGTCACGCCGGGTTCGATGTCCACCGGCCAGACGCAGCGCTTCGGCGACGGCTACATGATCACCTGCCGCAAGACCGGCGTGAACGACACGCCGCTGCGCGACTGGCTGCACGAAAGCCAGCGCTCGGTGCGCACGCCGAAGTACTGGATCCTGGACGAGCGCACCCGCATCGCCGGCTGCCACATGATCCGCGACCTGATCGAGGAAGTGATCGAGGAGGAAGGCCTGGAAGCCTACGAGCAGTTCTCCTACGAAGTGATCGAGGAAGGCCGGCGCGGCCTGCAGACCCGCATCAAGGCGATGACGCTGCCGGGCAAGTACCGCAAGGTGGCCTTCGTCGACGTGCCCTACGCGCATGAGGACGTGCAGACCTCCAACGCCTTCGCCAAGCTCGATTCCATCATGCACTCGCCGGTGGAAATGGAGATCCGCAAGGACGGATCCTGGCGCCTCGATTTCGAAGGCGCGAGCCGCTGGGGCTGGCACTCCTACAACGCGCACCAGGTGGCCTTCACCAGCGGCATCTGGGTGATGATGACGCAGACCCTGGTGCCGACCCAGCGCATCAATGATGGCGCCTACTTCGGCACCGAGTTCCACCTGCCCAAGGGCAGCTGGATGAACCCGGACGACCGCCGCACCGGCCACGCGTATGCATGGCACTTCCTGGTGTCGGGCTGGAGCGCGATGTGGCGCGGACTGTCGCAGGCCTACTTCAGCCGCGGCTACCTGGAAGAAGTCAATGCCGGCAATGCCAACACCTCGAACTGGCTGCAGGGCGGCGGCATCAACCAGGACGGCGACATCCACGCGGTCAACAGCTTCGAAGCTTCGTCCTGCGGCACCGGCGCCTGCGCGATCAAGGATGGCCTGAACCATGCGGCCGCGATCTGGAATCCCGAAGGCGACATGGGCGACATCGAAATCTGGGAAATGGCCGAACCGCTGCTCTACCTGGGCCGCAACGTGAAGACCAACTCCGGCGGCTACGGCAAGTATCGCGGCGGCTGCGGCTTCGAGACGCTGCGCATGGTGTGGAAGGCACAGGACTGGACCATGTTCTTCATGGGCAATGGCTACATGAACAGCGACTGGGGCCTGATGGGCGGCTATCCGGCAGCGACCGGCTATCGCTTCGAAGCGCACAAGACCGGCCTGAAGGAGCGCATTGCCGCCGGCGACACGCTGCCGCTGGGCGCGGATGCCAACCCGGACCTGCCGGATTACGAGAACCACCTGAACGCGGGTGCGACCGTCAAGCGCGACAAGCAGTGCATGACCACCGAGGACTGCTACGACAACTACGACCTGTACCTGAACTACCTGCGCGGCGGCCCGGGCTTCGGCGATCCGCTCGATCGCGAGATCGACGGCATCGAGCGCGACCTGAACAACGCGCTGCTGCTGCCCGAGTACGCGCAGAAGGTGTACGGCGCAGTGGCGAAGAAGGACGTCAACGGCATCTTCACCGTCGATGCGAAGAAGACCGCGTTGATGCGCCTGGAAATCCGCAAGCAGCGCCTGGCGCGTTCGCAGCCGACGCGCGAATGGATGAAGGGAGAACGCGACCGCATCCTGGTCAAGCACGCCTCGACGCAGGTACAGCATATGTTCGCCACCAGCTTCGGCATGTCGACGAAGTTCGAGCAGCAGTTCCGCAATTTCTGGGACCTGCCGACTTCCTGGACCCTGACCGAAGATGAGCTGGATGTGCCGACCTACGGTTCGAAGTTCCGCATGGACCTGTCGCAGATGCCCGATGTCAAGACCGTCGTGCTGGTCGAAGAATAATCCGGCCCGCACCACACACGAAAGGAAGCAAGATGTCTACTTATACGAGTGAACAAATCAAGAACCTGGTCGATGGCAAGCTGGACTGGGACACCACGCTGCGCATGCTGTCGATGCCGAAGGACGGCGAGCGTTTCCGCATGTATGTCGAGACCCTGCAGAAAAAGCTGGGGTGGAACGACCGCATCGTCCTGCCGCTGGGCCCGCACATGTACATCGTACAGCAGGCCAGGACGAAGAAGTGGGTCACGCAATGCGACTGCGGGCATGTGTTCTGCGACTACCGCGAGAACTGGAAGCTGCACGCGAACGTCTATGTGCGCGACAACGAGGAAGCCATGACGGAAGTCTATCCGCGCCTGATGGCCCCCGACACCAGCTGGCAGGTGTACCGCGAGTACTACTGCCCGGAATGCGGCACCATGCACGACGTCGAAGCGCCGACCCCATGGTATCCGGTGATCCACGACTTCGAACCGGACATCGAGGCGTTCTACAAGGAATGGGTGAAGCTGCCGGTGCCGGAGCGGGTGGATTGATGTAAACCCCTTGTCCACGAAAAACACAAAAGACACGAAAAGTGGAAAAGACGGAAACTGACGTTAATGCTGTTCAGTCAATCCGGGCTGTCCTTGTGACGTCGTCCCCGTGAAGGCGGGGACCCAGTTTCTTGCGGTTCAAATACCGCCAGACTGAATTCCCGCCTTCAGAGGGTATAAGGTTTCACCTTGACTGAACCCACCCAGCAGAAACGTGCAATAGCGTTCTTCGCGAGGCATGAGGTCTTCAGCCTCTGCAACAGGGCACGCCGAGTGTTTTTCGTGGACAAACATGAATGAAACACGACTTCAGTGACCCCATCGTTCGATTGCCGGCCGTTCGATTTTCGGACGGCCGTTTCGTTTTCGGCCGGCCGGCCTCTCCCCCGGCCAGCATCGTTCAAGCACGATCCGGCGGCATGCCTAGAGAGAGAAAAAACAGCGCGCGTCACGCTGGCGGACATGCCAGCGTTCGATTGCTGGCATGTGCCTTGCTGGGTTGTCACCCCGACATCTTTATATCAAGACGGTAATCAATCGAATGGAGTAGGATAGGCCGACAAGATGCCTTGGCAAGCCGCCAAAAGGCACACCGGCACGCAGGGAGCGAACAAATCGAGAGAGCCCGGACAACCCGGGCCGATGAGGAGATACGGAATGCAAGAGACAAGCACTCCGATGGACTGGTTTTCCCGTCCGGATCACGACGCCAATATCCTGCTGGCGTGGGAACACCTGATCAGCGGCAAGGCCAACCCTGCCCCCGACCTGCGCGGCGTGATCGACGATTCCTGGCGCCGCTGCCTGAGCAGCCAGGTCGACCCCACTGCCGACCGCGCGCCGCCGCCGCTGGACGATCATCACCTGATGGCCTGCCGCGCGAAGAACGCGCGCTTGCTCGACGCCAGCAAGCCGTTGATTCAACAGACGCGCGATCTCCTCGCGCAAACCGGCACCATCATGCTGCTGACCGACCCCGACGGCGTGATCCTGCAGCTCGAGGGCGATACACGCATCGTCGGGCCGGCCAGCGAAGTGCGCCTGATCCCGGGCAGCAACTGGACCGAGTTCAATGCCGGCACCAATGCGATAGGCACCGCGCTCACGCTGCAGCAGCCGGTGCAGATCCACGGCGCGGAACACTTCTGCGCCGGCATCAAGCGCTGGACCTGCTCCGCCACCGTGATCCGCGATCCCCTGGATGGCGGCGTGCTCGGCGCGATCGACGTATCCGGGCTGGCCCACACCTACAGCCAGCACAGCCTTGCTCTCACCGTCTCCATGGCGGGCCGCATCGAAAGCCGGCTGGCCAAGCTCGCCATGGAGCGTCGCCTGCGCCTGCTGGACCGTTGCATGGCCTATTGCGCCTCGGGCCGCGACGATGCGGTGCTGGTGCTGGACGACCACGGCCGCCTCGTCAAGGCCAATCCCAAGGCAGCCTCGGTGCTGGCGCGGCTGGGTGTATCGGACCAGGTGAACAGCACGCTTCCCATCGCCAGCCCGCAAGCGCTGGCCGGCAACGATGCCTCGAAGCTCGGTCCGGAATGGCTGCGCCAGGCGCGCATCGAAACCATTCGCGAGAGTGGGGAGATACTCGGCTTCCTGGCCGTGATCCCGGCGCCCGCCTACCGCTCGACGCAATTGTCCGCAGATGCGGTCAAGGTGCGCGACCGCGCGCAGCCGGCGTTCTCGCGCATTGTCGGCAACAGCCCGGTGCTGCGCACGGCAGTGCAGAAGGCGCAGCATCTCGCGCCGTCGAAAGTGCCGGTGCTGCTGCTCGGCGAAACAGGCGTCGGCAAGGAACTGTTCGCGCAAGGCATCCACCAGGCAAGCACCTGCGCGGACGGCCCCTTCGTCGCGCTCAACTGCGGCGGCCTGTCGAAGGACCTGCTGGCCAGCGAACTGTTCGGCTATGCGGAAGGCGCCTTCACCGGCGCGCGCAAGTCGGGCGCGGCGGGCAAGATCGAAGCCGCCAACAAGGGAACGCTATTCCTCGACGAGATCGGCGAAATGCCGCTGGAGATTCAGCCGCACCTGCTGCGCGTGCTGGAAGAAGGCGAGATCTACCGCCTCGGCGAGAACACGCCGCGCAAGGTGAGCTTTCGCCTGATTGCGGCGACGCACCGCAACCTGAAGGACGACGTCGCGCAGGGCAAGTTCCGCATGGACCTGTTCTACCGCATCGCCGTCACCAACGTGCTCATTCCTCCGCTGCGCGAGCGCAAGGCCGACCTGCCGGCGCTGATTGCCTACTGGCTGAGCCACCTGTGCGAACGCTACGGCCTGCCTGCTGCATCCTTCGACGACGAAGCCTATGCCAGTCTCGCGAACTACGACTGGCCGGGCAACGTGCGCGAGCTGCGCAACGTGATCGAAAGTTCGCTGCTGATGGCGCAGGGCAGCGTCATCACGCTGGATAGCTTGCCGCCCGAAATCGCCATGGCAATGCAGGCATCGGCCTGCGCGCCGCAGCCGATCGGCTTGCCTGCGGGCGGCAAGGTCCGCTCGCTGGAAGCGGCGGAGGCGGAGTCGATCCGCAGCGCGCTGGCCTTCAGCGGCGGCAACCTCACGCGCGCCGCTGCCCAGCTCGGCATTGCGAAGAGCACGCTGTACCAGAAGATCCGGAAATACGACCTGGATCGCGCCGTGAGCGAGACACGCCACAGGGCCTGATTTTCGGCGCAAAAATAGAGGGAGCGCCACGCACAGCGCTCCCTCTATTGCGTGGACGGTTCATTCCATACGTCATGCCTCCTGTCACGTCGAGGACAAGGTTTGTCTCAACGCGGTTTTCAGGACCTTGCCGTAGTTGTTCTTCGGAAGGGCGGGCACCATGCGGTATTCCTTCGGGCGCTTGAAGCGGGCGATATGGGCCAGGCACAAGGCATCGAGCTCGGCGGTCGCGACCGGCTTTCCCTTCGCGCAGACGACGAAGGCAACCACCTCCTCGCCCCACTCCGCGCTATGGCGACCGACCACGGAGACTTCGGCCACCGCCGGATGCATCAGCAGCACTTCCTCCACTTCGCGCGGATAGATGTTCGACCCGCCGCTGATGATGATGTCCTTCGAGCGATCCTTCAGCGTGAGGAATCCGTCGTCATCGAACCTGCCGACGTCGCCGGTATGGAGCCAGCCGTCGCGCAGCGTCTGTCCGGTGGCCTCGGGATTGTTCCAGTAGCCGTGCATCACGGTCGCCCCGCGCACGACGATCTCGCCGCTCTCCCCCGCCGGCACCTCCCTGCCATCCGCATCGACGACGCGCACCTCCACCGCCGACTGCGCCACGCCCACCGAGCCGAGCCGCTCCAGGTAGCGCGCATGCTCCGTCTGCGCGAGATGGAATTTCGACAGGGCGGTGATCGTCATCGGCGTTTCGCCCTGGCCGTAGATCTGCACGAAGCGCTGCCCCATCACCCGCAGCGCGCGGCGAATGTCCTCGACATACATCGGCCCGCCGCCATACACGATCGTCTTGATGCCTTCCGCAGCCCCGGCATGCGACGCGCAATGGTCGACCAGTCGACGCACCATGGTGGGCGCGGCGAACATCGACAGGTTGCGGTACCGCCGGCCCAGTTCGCCGATTTCCTCGACCGAGAAGCCGCCGGACTCGGGCACCACATGCCGCGCACCGGCCAGCACATGCGGAAAGTTGTACAGACCCGCGCCGTGCGACATCGGCGCCGCATACAGCATGCTGTCGTTCATCGTGACCGTATCGACGTCGGTGAAGTAGCACTGCGTCATGGCCAGCAGGTTGTCATGCGTGAGCATCACTCCCTTGGGTTTGCCCGTCGTGCCGGAAGTGTAGAACAACCAGGCAAGGTCGCCCGGTGTGTAGTGCGCTATCGACGCTTGCCCGTCCGCGGCAAACAGGGAGCGGTATTGCGCGGAGGCGACGCTGACTATCGCTGCCGCGGCCGGGACATCGAGGGCGTCCGCGACAAACAGCAAGGCGACGCCGGCGTCGTCGAGAATGTATTGCACTTCCTTCGGATGCAGTTTGGCGTTGATCGGCACAGCGACCAGACCCGCATGCCAGATCGCATACAGGATCTCGAGGTAAGCGGGACAGTTGTGCATGAACAGGCCGACGCGATCGCCGCGCCGCAGAGCGAAGCGATTGCGCAATGCATCCGACAAGGCGCAGACACGACGCGCCAGTTCCCGATAGCTATAAAGCTCTCTGTTGCCGTGCGCGAGCGCCGGCCGATCGGGAAATCGCTTTGCGACGCGTGAGAAGATTCGCCAGATTCACTCGTGTTCCTTTCCTTGGTCTGTGGCCTGTTGCCTGGTTGATGGCCGCGCACCATTCTTGATGCCGCGCCCCCGGCATGCCCTTTCGCAAAGAGCATGCCTGCCGCCCGCATTGCCGCGACACCCGCGAAAGGCCTTGTGCCGTGTGGCTTTCCGCATGTTCCACGTCGCGTAACCATTCCTTCGCCGCCGTTTCGAAACCGGTCGCTCCTTCGGAATGCGTTCGAAGGTCGAACGCGCCCGCCGCTGCATCAACGATGGCGACGACGTCCTGCACATCGCACGCATTCGCGCGCTTCCATGCGTTTCCCTTCTGGTGTCATGCTGGCGCGTGTTCCCGCGTTCCGTTCTCGATCGAGTGTGGCAGTCACTGGCATGCTCCTTGCAAAAATCGGTGCAGACCTGATGCATCGGCATCAGCTAACCGCACACGGAGCACATGATGGAAAAGCCCGCACAACCCACGAAGGAACAGGTCCGGAGATATCTGGAACAGCGGCAGCGCGAGCGCCGTCCGCCGCCATCCATGGAGGAAATCCGGCGCCAGCTTGGATGGGGAATGGCCTGCGGGAATGGCTTGTTACCGACCTTGCGCCGCCTGTGAGCGCTGCGCCTTTTCGCGGCGTGCGCAGCGTCAGCGCTTCCGCGCCAATGTCAGGCCATCGCCGATCGGCACCATGGATAAATCGATCCGCTGGTCCTGGTGCAGCTTGCGATTGAAATCCTGGATCGCCGCGGTATCCTCGTCCATCGCCGGCAGGGCGACGCGCCCGCCCCACAGCACGTTGTCCACGGCGATTACGCCACCGGCGCGCAGCAACCGCAGGCAGCGTTCGTAATAGGCGTCGTAGCCGGTCTTGTCGGCATCGATGAAGGCAAAGTCGAAGGCGCCTTCCTGTCCCTGCGCGATCAGGTCATCCAGCGTCTGAAGCGCCGGCGCGATGTGCAGCACGATCTTGTGCGCGACGCCGGCCTTGTCGAAGCAGGCGCGCGCCACGTCGGTGTATTCGCGGCTGATGTCGCAGGCGATCACGCGCCCGTCGTCCGGCAATGCAAGCGCAACGGCAAGCGCACTGTAGCCGGTGAAAACGCCGATCTCCAGTGTGCGACGCGCCCCCAGCATTTTCACCAGTAGCGCCATGAACTGGCCCTGCTCGGGCGCGATCTGCATATTGGCGAGCGGATGCCGGTGTGTTTCCGCGCGGAGTTCCGCGAGCACCGGATGCTCCCGCAGCGATACATCGAGCAGGTACCGGTACAACGCGTCGTTCAAATCAATGGTGCGGTTCGACATGCCTGGCTCTTCCTCAGCCTGCGCCTGAAACAATTGCGCTGGACGTCTATACTTTCAGTCATCGCATCACCGGTCGGCATTTCCTGCCGCCACGACGCTAAGCGTGCCGTGACAACCTGCCCGACACTACACGCATCGCCGCTCCGCTCCTTGCGACAGCACAAGGAGTGTCGCGCCTTTCCCGAGGAACAACATGCAACAATCAAACTCGTCCCGCATGCCTGCCGTCTTCTTCGGCCACGGCAGTCCGATGAATGCCCTTGACGAGAACGCCTATACCCGCGCATGGCGGCAGATTGCCGCGGGCATGCCGAAGCCGAAGGCGATTCTGTCGATTTCGGCCCACTGGTACACGCGCGGCACCCTGGTCACCGCCATGGAGTCGCCGAGGACGATCCACGATTTCGGCGGCTTTCCGCAGGCGCTGTTCGACATCCGTTATCCTGCCCCCGGCTCGCCGGCGCTCGCGTCCCGCGTGCGCGAACTGCTCGCGCCGGTCGATGTGCAACCCGATCATTCCTGGGGCCTGGACCACGGCACCTGGTCCCTGCTGGTGAAAATGTTTCCGGATGCCGACGTGCCTGTCGTCCAGCTCAGCATCGACGCCACCCGTCCGAACCATTTCCATGTCGAGATGGGGCAGCGCCTTGCGCCGTTGCGCGACGAGGGCGTGCTGATCATGGCCAGCGGCGACGTGGTGCACAACCTGCGCGCGATGAACCGGAGCGGCGGCGCCGCTCCCGACTGGGCCGAGCGCTTCAATCATGCCGTGCGCGATTGCCTGCTGGGCGGGGAAGTCGAGCGCCTGGCTGATTATGCGCAATGGGGACCGGATGCGCGCCTGGCGGTGCCCACGCCCGAGCACTTCCTGCCGCTGCTCTACATCCTCGGCACGCGCCGCAAGGGCGAACCGATTTCGATTCCTGTAGACGGCATCGAGCTCGGCTCCATCAGCATGATGAGCGTAGCGGTCGGTGCGCCGCCTCCGTTGTCGCCCGGACAGCGACAGGCCGTCGCGGCTGCCGATGATCAATGACGCGTCCGGCGCACCCGCGATGGCGCATGCCTGACTGCATGAAGCAGCGGCCGGAAGCGCATGCTAAACTCTTGCGACTTGCGCGACAGGACGTCATCCCGCCGATGCCGAAACGCATCTGTTCGCGATGCGCATACCCCATCAGCATCCTCTCCTTCGATAGGTCTCGATAACGTCCTGCCAAGATAACCGCCAGCGCGCTTTCGCCAGGGATGCCCAAAGTAGATGCCATTGATTGAAAAAATAAAAAGCCGGGTAAAACTTTCCATCGCAAAAAGAGCGCGGCACACGGGGCGGATTTCGCGGCACACCCTCCGCTACGCCATTTTCCTCGGCGGTGCGTCCTGCGTCGCGCTCGTTTCGCTCGGTTTTGCCCGGCTGGCCGAGGTGATGCTGTCCTGGAATGCGAGCCTGTTCCACGCGCACTGGTGGCTGGCCTTTCTCGTGCTGCCCTTCGGCCTTGCCGGACTGCGCTGGCTGACGATCCGCTATGCCCTCCAGGCGCGCGGCAGCGGCATTCCGCAAATCATCGCCGCCATGACCTTGCCCGCCGGCAGCGGCGCGCAGGCGATTCTCGTCTCGCTATTCCAGTCGCTCTGGAAAATCGTGCTCACCGCCGCCGGCCTGCTCGCGGGCGCCTCGATCGGACGCGAAGGCCCGTCAGTGCAGGTGGGCGCCGCCGTGATGTGGGCGTGGGGCGATTTCTGGCACGAAAAAATGCGCATGGGCCCGGGCTTCCGCTCCGAGGCCCTGATCGCGGCGGGCGCGGCCGGCGGACTGGCCGCCGCGTTCAACACGCCGCTTGCAGGTGTGGTGTTTGCGATCGAGGAACTGGGACGAGGCAGCGCCGTGCGCTGGGACAGGATCGTGCTGTCGGGCGTACTCACCGCAGGCTTCCTGTCGCTGGCACTGTTCGGCAATTATTCCTATTTCCGGCTCGACGCACCGATCCTGATCCTGAACGGCACCTGGGGCGCAGTCGTCGCCTGCGGTTTGGCCGGCGGCGTATTCGGCGGCCTGTTTTCCAGCACACTCATCCGCGGCTTGCCCGGCCTGCTGCCGAACCGTTTTCGCAGCCTGCCCGCGCAATACCCGGTCCGCGCCTCCTTCTGTTGCGGGCTGGTCGTCGCCGTTCTCGGCTTGCTGGCCGGCGGAACCACCTACGGCACGGGTTACGAACAGGCATCGGCATTGTTGAACGGCCACGTTGCGGAGAGCCACTTTTTCGGCGTCGCAAAATGGGTGGCGACCGTCGTGTCCTACTTTGCCGGCATCCCCGGCGGCATCTTTACACCGTCGCTCGCGATCGGCGCCGGCATCGGCGATTACGTAGCGCTGCTGTTGCATGGCGCCGCCGAGCCGCGCATCCTGGTGCTGCTGTCGATGGCCGCGTTCCTGGCGGGCGCCACGCAGGCGCCAATCACCGCCAGCGTGATCGTCATGGAGATGACTCATGGACAGGACACCATGCTCTACCTGCTCGCGGCAACACTGATCTCCTCCTTCGTGTCGCGCCAGTTCAGTCCGCACCCGTTCTATCACGCGGTGTCCAAGCATTTCAGGCGCGAGGCCGTCGCCGTCGAAGAGAAACGAAAAGAAGGCGGCCGGACCTGACGCCGTCCGTCCGCGCGCCACATGTCTGCGGGCGGCAGCGGACTTGTTACTCCATGTAGCTCCTTCTTGAATTCGACCGCGCAAACACCATATGGCAAATGCCCGGCAACGGGCACGGAACCCGTTTTTTCGATCAGGAGCACACGCGATGCAATCCCACGAAAGCCAGATACTGCAGGATTTTCTCAACCAGCTCGTTCAGGCGCGCGGCGTCAACAAGGAGCCCCAGGCGGAAGCGATGATTTCGCGTGCCGTCGCGCAGCAGCCGGATGCCGCCTATCTCCTCGTGCAGCGCGCGATCCTGCTGGACCAGGCATTGAATGCCGCCAGGTCGCAGATTGCGCAACTCGAAGGCGAGCTGCAAACGGCACGCGCAGGCAAGAACGCCAGCGGCAGTTTCCTGGACGACGGCGCGTCCGACTGGGGACGAAGCGCCACAACGCGTCCCGTCACGGCGGGCACGGCAGTGCCGCCCGCGCAGCCGGGCTATGCGCCACCGCCAGCGCCGGAGGCATCGCGCCCCGGATTTTTCAGCGGAGGCGCAGGCGGCTTTCTCGGCAACATGGCGGCAACGGCGGCAGGCGTGGCGGGTGGCGCGTTCCTGTTCCAGGGGATCGAGAATCTGCTCGGGCACCACGGCACGGGCTTCATGGGACAAGGCCTGCAGAGCAGCCAGCCGGCGGAAAACCTCACCGTCAACAACTTCTATGAAGGCGATGCGCCGTCTCGCCACCGCGCGGACGACGGCACCACCTCGCGCAACGCCTTCGATGATGTCAGCGACATCGGCGTCGACAGCTTCGACGACGACGCCACGTCGATCTGAGGTGACCGCCAGCGCGGCAAAGCCTGCACGCCTTGCCGCGCCGGCGCGACTTCAGTAGCCTTCCATCACCGGAATCTTCCGCTCGCGTACCGCAACCGGTCCGAGGCCATACACCGCCACCGCCAGCACGGCCAGGCACCAGACGATCAAGGCGCCTGATGGCAAGTCGTAGATCGTCGAGATCACCAGTCCCGCTGCATAGCCGCCGATGCCGACCGCATAGGCGATCGGCAGGCGCCGCGATTCCGGATAGTTGCGCACCGCGAGGCCGGGCACGATGAGGCTGGCGAATACCAGGTAGACGCCGACGAGCTGAACCGAAATCGTGACCGCCAGCGCGAACAGCAGGTAGAAGGCGAGCCGCCCTAAGTAATTGCGGAAGCGGAACACGATGAAGGCGATCACTGCCGTCGCAATCGCCGGCACGAGCAGCTGGTCGTAGCGCACCCACAGGATCTGCCCGGCGAGCAAGTCGCGCAGGTGTTCGCCGCCGTGCGGATTGTGCGCCAGCAGCAGCAGGCTGCCGGTGGCGGCAAGGACGAACACCACGCCGATCTGCGCTTCCTGCACCTCCGGCCAGCGCCGCTCGGTCCAGGTCAGCAGGAAAGCGCCCAGCACCGCCGCGATGCCGGCCGCCACCTGCACCGCCCATGCCTGCTCGAAATCGGCCAGGCCGGCGACGATCACGCCGAGCGCGGCGATCTGTGCAATCGCGAGATCGATGAACACGATCCCGCGGCGCAGCACCTGCGCGCCCAGCGGCACATGCGTCGCAAGGACCAGCACGCCGGCGAGGAAGGCCGGCCCGATGATCGAGAAGTCAATGGCGTCAGCGTTCATTTGGATGCCTCCAGGAGCCGCCGAATGCTGTCGTCGAACAGGCCGAACAGGTCCTTGGCCGCATCGCTGCCGCCCACCGTGAACGGCAGCATCACCGCCGGGATGTGCGCATGCTCGGCCAGCCACTCGGAGGGCCGCGCATCCTGGTAGGCGCCGCGGATGACCATCTTCGCCGGCTGGCGCTGCAGCTGATTGACCAGCTCGGACAGATGCGCCGCGCTCGGCTCGACGCCCGGTTTCGGTTCCAGCGTGCCGACCTCACGCATGCCCAGCCAGTTGAGCAGATAGGTCATGTTCTTGTGATGGACCACCACCGCCGTGCCTTTCAGGGGCGCGCCCTGCTGCTCCCACTTTTTCATGGCGGCCGTCCAACGGCCGCTGAAGTCCTTGTAGCGCGCCTGGTAGAAAGCGGCATTGGCGCTGTCGATTTCGCTCAGGCGCCTGGCGAGCGCGTCGGCGACGCGGGCGATGTTGCGCGGGTCCTGCTGGATGTGCGGATTGCCCGCGGCATGCACGTCGCCCTGGCTGCGGTCGACATGACTCGGCACTTCCAGCCGGGGCACGAAGCTGCCCGCCTCGAAGTAGCCGGGCTGGCCGGGCATGATCCTGCCATTGCCGGATTGCTGCAGCAGAACCGGCAGCCAGCCGGTCTCCAGTTCCAGCCCGGTGCAGACCAGCAGGTCCGCATTGCGCGTGCGCGCGATGAGACTCGGCCGCGCTTCGATGCGGTGCGGGTCCTGCAGCGCGGTGGTGGCGCTGGTGACCTTCACCTTGTCGCCGCCGATCTCGCCGGCGAGCGATGCCCATTCGGGTTCGCAGGCGAGGATGTTGACCGTGGCGAATGCCGGCGATGCGACGATAGCCGCCATTGCCGCCATCAGGCCGAACAGAATTTTTTTCATGTTGCTCATGTCATGCTCCTAGAAGCTGTGAGCGCCGTGTGCGCCCAGGCTCATGATGTACTGCAGGAAAACCTCGTGGTCGGTGGCATCCGGACGGGAACGGTCGCGCGCCAGTTGCAGGCGAATGCGGCTGAACTCGGAGGGCGAGTAGTCGAACATGATGCTGGTGCGCGAGGGATTGTAAGCGGCCAGTTGCCGGAAGTCCGCATTCGACAGCGCGCCGCTGTTCACGAGGCCGATGCCGGGCGTGCCGGAATGCAGCCTGTCGTAGCGCAACCCCGCGCGCCACATCGGCATGAACTGGTAGACCGCTTGCGCATACCACCCGGACTGCGCGCTGGCATAGGCGCCCGCGGCGGTGCCGAGGGATTGCGCCAGCGTGTCGTAGGTCAGCGTGCCGCTTTCCTTGCGATGGAAGAATTCGCCCTGCAACTTGAAGTTGGTCTGCGTGGCATTGCCGTTCGGCGCCCATTTGTACACGGCATCGGCGATCCACATGTTGGCATGGCCGCTGATGGCATCGGTCACGCCGGTGCCGGCGCGGTCAATGTCGGCATAGGTGCGATTGGTCGCGCCGGTATGCAGGAAGGAAAGCCCGGCGCGCCAGCTCGCGCTTTCGCCGATGTCGTCGCCGATATGCGCGAACAAGGCGCCCGAGCCGATGCCGTTCTTGTTGCGGTCGTTGCCGGGAAAGGCGGCGCCGCTGCCGGCTTCCGCCCCGAGCTCAAAAAAGCGATCGGTCGGCGCCAGCCACTTGAGCTGCAGTCCGTCCGGCTTGAACTGGCCACCGAAAAATGCCTGGTAGGCCAGCGGCGCGTCGACGAAGTCCCAGACGTGCGCGTGCTGGCTGTTCAGGTAGCCGACGGAAGACAGGAAGCGGCCGCCGCGCAGGTTGACGCCGTTCGAGATGCCTTTCGTTTCGAAAAAGGCTTCCTCGACACTGACGGTGTTGTCGGAAGCCAGGGAAAAGGTCAGCTGGCCGGCAAAGCGCGGATCGACGTTGGCGCGCAGCGTCAGCTCCGATTCGCCGAGATTGAGGCCGCGCTTGCCGGGGCCGATTTCATCGCCGCCGGGCACGAAGCCCTGGATGCGGTATTGCTGCGGATCCTGCGACAGGTTGGCGTAGGTGCCGCCGAGAATAAGGGACACCTCGGGATTGAAGGCACTCGCGCCGCCGGCCGCTACCGGCGCAGGAACGGGAGCAGGGGCGGGCGCGGCCTGCGCGGATTGGGCGGATTGTGCGGATTGGGCCTGCGCTTCGGCGGCCTGCAGGCGTGTTTCGAGCGCGCGAATACGCGTTTCGTAATCCTGCTTCATCTGCCGGATTTCTTCACGCATCTGCGCAAGTTCCGGGGCGCCGGCCGCCGGAGCGCCGGCCGCGAATGCGGGCGCGCACCATGCGGCCAAACTGGCGGCGGCCATTGCCGACGCCAGGACGGGTCGTTTCATCATGTTCTTTCCTGATTGAGAAATAGTGTTCGGGCCGGGCCCGTTTCAGGCCGGCGACCAGGCGAAACAGCAATCAGGCGTGGGCGGGAGGAGCGCGCGAATCGAAGGCGCGCGGAACGGGAGGGAGTTGCGCGACGAGCGGAATGGCGACTCCCGTTTCGCACGGCGCTGCCAGCAAGGCCAGCTCGGGAGGCGAACCGGCTAGGCCGGCGCCGATCGCGGCAAAGGCGAGGCACTGCTCGCACTGCAGGTCCGCCGGCAACTGCTTGTCCTGCACCTTGCCGGAGGTCGCGATCGACGACAGGTGCGAAATCGCGTGCGTGATCCCCAGCTGCTGCGAAACCAGCAGGAGCACGAAAGCAAATTGCGCAAGGACTCGACGGGCGTTCACTTGATCAGGAATGGTGCAACAGGATCGCGACGCGATCCTGAACTGTTGTCACGGCAATAATGGCAGGTGGGCAGATTATAGCAACAGGACTGGGCAGCACGTTCATCACTCCCGCGATCGTTACATCATTACCCGCCGACAAGGCCGGCGGCGATGTTGATCGTCAGGCCGATGATGGCCGCGTTGAACAGGAAACTCAGGACGGATTGCGCAAGAGCCGCCTTGCGCATTGATGACGAAATGATGCTGATGTCCGAGGTTTGCGCGGCCACCGCGATCGTGAACGAAAAGTACAGGAAATCCCAATAGCTGGGCCTTGGGCAATCCTCGGGGAAACGTAGCGGCTTGGCATCCGGCGCGGCGCGGTAGTACAGGTGGGCGTAGTGGAACGTATAGATCGTCCCCAGCAGCAGCCAGGAGCCGAACACGGTGGATGCCGTGAAGACGTAATGGAACAGCCTGATGCTGCCGGATACATGCCGGGCGGACGCCAGTTCCGCCACGATGGCAACCAGGCTGAGCAGTGCGCCGAGCGACATCACGGCCAGCACAAATACCGCATTGCTGTCTTCCTGGCGCGCAAGGCGATGCATGTGATTCTCGTCGCTTCGCGCCACCAGCCAGGACATCAGCGCAAGATACGCCCAGACTGCGGTATTCCAGCCTGCAAGCGCCCGGACCACCGGCCCCCAGGTCTGCGGGGCGGCCAGGGCAACGACGGCCCCGGCCATCAGGGAACTCATCAGACGCGGATGGGAGCGAAGGAGTTGCAGGCGTCGGTGCATTGCATGGGGCACAAGTGGCGGTGCCCTATTGTAATCAAGTTGCGAATGCCGTTTCCCGAAACGATGCGACGTCGCCGCTTCACAAGGTCTGGTCCATCTCGACCGAGGGACAGCTGTCAGGGCGATGGTGGCGCACGATGCGCGCCGGCACGCCGGCCACCGTGCAGTGCGGTGGCACCGGCTTCAGCACCACGCTGCCGGCCGCGACCTTGCTCATCGCGCCCACTTCGATATTGCCGAGGATTTTCGCGCCCGCACCGATCATCACGCCCTCCCGGATCTTTGGATGGCGGTCGCCGTGTTCCTTGCCGGTGCCGCCGAGGGTGACGTTCTGCAGTATCGAAACCTTGTCTTCGACCACCGCCGTTTCACCGATCACGATGCCAGTGCCGTGGTCGAGCATCACGCCGCCGCCAATGCGCGCAGCCGGATGGATGTCCACTGCGAACGCCGCGGACGCCTGGTTCGACAGCGCGAAGGCCAGCTCCGTGCGCCCCGCCTGCCAGAGCGCATGCGCGACGCGGTAGGCCTGCAGGGCGTGAAAGCCCTTCAGGTTGAGCAGCACATGCAGCGAATCCGGGCAGGCCGGATCGCGCTCCCGCACGGCGGCCAGGTCGTCCGTGACCTGCGCAACGATGGCAGGGTGCTCACGCAGGACATCTTCCATCAGTTCACGCAGCGCCGGCTCCGGCAAGTCGTCGCAGGCAACCCGGCGCGCCAGCACGGCCGCAACGATCGATGCGGGAGACGGCTGCGCCAGCACCAGCGACTGCACGCGCCCGCGCAGCAGCGGCTCGCGCCGCGCGACAGCCTGTGCCGCATCGCGGATGCCGTGCCAGATCTCGCCCTCTTCGCCGGACGGGGATGGAACCAGGGCCACACGCGGCATGGCTGGTACGGCGTGTCCGGTATGCAGGACGTGGGCTTCTGCTTTCATGGCGGTCCTCTCGGTTGCGGCCTCGCCGCGTGAAACATGCATGAAACAAAATGGCCGCAGGTTTTTCAACACTGCGGCCATTGGAATCTGACGAAAAACGCGCACGCTAGTCGGCAAGCCCCTCTGGCCGCCGGCGACAACACATCGACATGGAAACAACTGACTTGTGCATCCGTCAAAACAAAAAGAAAATTGAGAGCGGCAAACAAGTTTGTGTCAGCCGTTCCAGCCATTAAAGCATATTTTCCGGATTTCGGCGCAGACTGCGCCGCAGGGACGATTCTTGCTGCGAGCACCGATTTTCAACGCCCTGCCAACATGGAAACACAACGCATAGGACTGATCGCGGATACGCACGGCTTGCTGCGCCCCGAGGCGCGGGTGGCGCTCAAGGACGTCGACCTCATCATTCATGCCGGCGATATCTGCGACGCCGCGGTGTTGCAGGCGTTGCGTGAGATCGCGCCGGTGGTTGCGGTGCGCGGCAACAATGACCGCGGCGCCTGGGCCGAGACGCTGCACGACAGGGAAACCGTGACCGTCGGCGGCGTGACGATTCATGTGGTCCATGATCTCGCCGATCTCGCTCTCGACCCGAAGAGCGCCGGCATCCAGGTGGTCGTCAGCGGTCACTCGCACCGCCCCTCCGCGAAAAGGGAAGGCGGGGTGCACTATGTCAATCCCGGCAGCGCCGGACCGCGCCGCTTCAAGCTGCCGATCTCGCTCGGCTTTCTGCATATCAAGGACGGCGACGTGCGCGTCGAATTGCAGGCCCTGGAGGTGGATTAGCGGTCCGGCACGCCGCTTGCGTTAACGCGTGCGCGCCGTTCCCGATGGGGCACCATGCACGCCAATATTGAAATATGGCAATATTGTAATGTGCCGTTTCCCATCGCCCGGAAAGGATATCCATGAAAGCTATCCCCCTCCCACGCCTTGCCTTCCGCGCCACTTCGTTCATCCTTGCCCTGCTTCTGGCCGCTTGCGGTGAAACGGTCGCGACCTCGTCCGCGTCGTCCGGTCCCCCAACCGCGTCAGCGCAGACCGCCTCCCCCGCTTCCCCCGCCGCCTCGCGCTACGATCCCGCGAAGATGGATCTCAAGCCGGTGCCGGCCAAGGTGACCTCCGAGCGGCACAGCGGCCCCTACGCCGAAGGCAGCGCGCTCAGCACCACGGCGGTGCTGAAGCCGCTGGATCCGTCGCCGGTGAAAACGATACGCCTGGACACCACCCACAAGATCATCGAAATCGCGCCGGGCGTGCGATTCAGCGCCTGGACCTTCGGCGATCAGGTGCCTGGGCCGACGGTTCACGTCAGGGTGGGCGACCGCATCAAGTTTTCGATGACCAATCGCAGCGACGAACCCGTGCCGGGGCCGAAGATGACAGCGGCACCGATGATGCACTCGATCGACTTTCACGCCGCGATGGTTTCGCCCGAAGACAAGTACCGCTCGATTGCCCCCGGGCAGACCATCGAATTCGAGTTCACGCCCAATTATCCCGGCGTCTACATGTACCACTGCGGCACGCCGATGACGCTGGAGCATATCGCCTCGGGCATGTACGGCGCTGTCGTGGTAGAACCGCGCGAGGGCTACCCGACCAAGGTCGACCGCGAATACGTCATCATCCAGAGCGAGTTTTACGTGAAGCCCGCGCCGGGCAATGCCAAGGTGGAAGGCGTGCCGCTGTACGTGCTGGACGGCGAGCGCCTGCGCAATGCGCAGCCAACCCATACCGTGTTCAACGGCGTGCACAACGGCATGATGCGCAATCCGCTGCCGGTGAAACCCGGCGAACGGGTGCGCCTGTATGTGCTGAACGTCGGCCCCAGCAAGACCTCCAGCTTTCATGTGGTCGGCACCATCTTTGACCGCGTCTGGTTCGAAGGCAATCCGGATAACCAGTTCCGCGGCATGCAGACAGTCCTGCTCGGCTCATCCAACAGTGCGATCGTGGAATTCATGATTCCGGAAGAAGGCTCCTACGTGATGGTAGACCATCACTTCGCCAATGCGTCGCAAGGCGCGGTCGGCTTGCTCAGCACCGGGGCCGCCGGCGAAAATGCCACCGAGCACCACAACATCGCCGCCTCGCCGACGCCCAGCGCTCCCGATACGGCTCAGGCGAAGCTCCAGTTCGAATCGAAATGCCTCGCCTGCCATGCGCTGGTGGGCGGCAGGGGCAAGAAGATCGGCCCGGACCTGGCCGGCGTCACCAAACGCCGTACCGACGACTGGCTGCGGCGCTGGCTGAAGTCGCCCGAGGACATGCTCGCCAGCGATCCGGACGCCAAGGCCTTGCTCAAGGAACACAACAACCTGCCGATGCCGAACCAGAACCTGTCGGACAAGGAAATCGCCGGCCTCATCAAGTATTTCCATTGGGTCGACTCGAATCCGGCCGCGCCGGCGACCGAAGGGAAAGCAAAATCATGATCCGTGCGAGGAAGGCTGCGACCACGCTGATGCTTGCGGCATGGTGCACCGCGGCCTTGCCGTGCGGCCGCTGCGTGGAAGACAAGGTGGCCGCCGTCTATGATCATGCGGAACTGCTGCGCGCCGAAGCGGCGCACCACCACGTCGCCTTTTGCGTGATCGAAGGCAACCTGCCGCCTGGTGATTCCACGCAACGCGACATCGTGCGGGCGGCGGAAGAAGCGCGAGGCGTGGATCGCGGCAGCGTGCGCGTTTCCGTCGATAACCCTGCCCTGTCCTTTTCCTTCGATCCGGCCCGCACGTCGGTGGAGCGTGCAGTCCGGATGATGAACAGGAGGATTTCCGCGCTCGGCTTGCGCCTGGAGCCGATACGCGTGATGGAACGCACCGCCGAACTGAAGAGCATTGGCAGCACGCAAACTTCCCGGCCTTGAAAACGTCATACGTAAGATTTGCAAGGAAAGGTAAAAAACACGCGCAACATTCCGTGAGCCGCCAGCGCGGCCCGCTCCCCTCGCCAGAGCGACAGCCTTGATGTTTGTCGCCTCTCCGGCGCTGCAGGATTGCCACAAGGAGCGTGGCACCGTTATTGCTGTGCCCGGTTATCTCGACCATGGAGGGATAGCTCATGCATGGCACTGCATTGTACGTTCCGCTCAGACTCCTCAGCTTCCTGGTCCTGCTGCTCATGTTGTGCGCCATCATCTACGGCGGCTACATTTCAGTGACTTACTGGTCGGGCATCGGCGTCTGACGGGACGATGCCATGAACAAGCGACAAAGCCGCCTTTTCGCCATCGTATCCACCGCCATCGTCGGCGTCGCCTTCCTCGGCATGACGATCGACACCCATCGCCAGGTCGACAAGCTGACCAACGCGCAAAACCTGACACCCCAGGTCATCCACGGCAAGGACGTCTGGCACAAGTACAACTGCATCAATTGCCACACCCTGTTCGGCGAGGGCGCCTACTATGCGCCGGACCTGACGAAGATCACGCAATACCGCGGCGCGCCCTACCTGCGCGCCTACCTGCACGATCCGTCCAAGTTCTACAACGAGCAGCGCCACCGCCGCCTGATGCCGAACGAACACCTGGCCGATAACGAAATCAATGACCTGCTCGCCTTCCTCGACTGGGTCAGCAAGGTCGACAACCAGAACTGGCCGCCGCGCCCGATCCTGGTGACCGGCGCGACGATTCCCGGCACCGGCGCCTCGCCCGCGCAGCAGCAGAATCCGGCCGGCGTGCCGGCCGGCGGTCCGCAGAAGGCGCCGGGCGCACGCCCTGTCACGACGGGCGACGATCCTGTCGCACTCGGCGAGACGCTGTTCCATTCATCACCACCCGGCTGCTTCGCCTGCCACTCGATCGCGCCCGGCGTGAACCTGGTCGGACCGTCGCTCTCCGGTGTCGCGACACGCGCGCAGCAGATGATCGGCTCCGGCCAGTACAAGGGTTCGGCCAAGGATGCGGCAGGCTACATCCGCGAGTCGATCCTCAAGCCGAGCGCCTACCTCGTGCCCGGCCCGACCTTCTCCGCGAACGGCCAGTCCTTCATGACGGACAACTACGGCAAGGAACTCAAGCCCGAGCAGGTCGACCAGCTGGTCGCCTACCTGATGAGCCTGAAATAGAGGGAGAACCGCAATGCGATATCGTTCCCAGTCAGTCGCGTACTGGTACTTCGCGGTGGCGATGGTGCTGTTCGGCCTGCAGCTCGTGTTCGGATTGCTGTCGGCATCCAAGTATCTCGGCCCCGATCCGCTGCTCTATATCCTGCCGTTCGACGTCACGAAGATGATCCACACCAATCTGCTGGTCGTCTGGGTGCTCACCGGCTTCATGGGCGCGACCTACTGGATGGTGCCGGACGAATCGCGCTCCGAGCTCTACAGCGTGAAGCTCGCGTACGTGCAATTGATCCTGTGGGTGATCATGGGAGTGACCGCGGTCATCGGCTACCTGTTCCGCTACGGCACGGGAAACAAGCTGCTGGAACAACCGCTGCCGCACAAGATCGTGATCGTGATCGTCATGCTCATGTTCCTGTACAACATCGGCATGACGATCAGGAACTCCGGCCGCTTCACCACCACCGAAGGCGTGCTGCTGCTTGGACTCGCGCTCGCCGCCGTGCTGTACCTGCCCTCGCTGATCGACTACCGCAACTACACGATCGGCATCTTCTACCGCTGGTGGACCATCCATCTGTGGGTGGAAGGCGTGTGGGAAATGATCCAGGGCGGCTTCCTCGCCTATCTGCTGATCCGCCTGTCGGGCGCAGACCGCGAGGTGATGGAAAAATGGCTGTATGTCATTGTAGGGCTGGTCTTCATCGCCGGCATCATCGGCACCGCGCACCATTACTACTGGGTCGGCGTGCCGCACTACTGGCTGCCGATCGGCGGCTTCTTCAGCGCGCTGGAGCCGCTGGCATTGATCGGCATGGCAATCTACGCCTACTCGGCGATACGCCGCGCCGGCGTCGCGCATCCGAACGTGCTCGCTCTGCACTGGACCATCGGCAGCGCCGTCTTCACCATGTTCGGCGCTGGCCTGCTCGGGCTGGCGCACACCTGGCCGAGCGTGAACAAATGGACGCACGGCACGCTCATCACCGCCATGCACGGCCACGCCGCCTTCTACGGCGCCTACGCCATGATCGTGCTGGCGATGATCAGCTATGCGCTGCCCTCGATCACGCGCGAGCGGCCAGAACAAGGCACCGCCATCGGACTCTGGTCCTTCTGGCTGCAACTGGCGGGCATGTTCGGCATGACGCTCTCCTTCGCGACCGCGGGCATCGGCCAGGTGTACCTGGAACGCATCCTCGGCCTCGGCTACCTCGACACGCAGCTGCGCATCCAGGTGCATTTCCTGATGCTGGTCGTCACCGCATCGCTGTTCACCATCGGCGCAGCATTGTTCATTTGGGACTTCTTCCGCCACGCGCCGCATTTCGAGACGTGCGAGGCGGACGAACCGGAGCCGGTGATCACGGGCCGCGCCGGAACGGCCATACCCTGAGTCGAGCATGCAACGGATGCAGATCGCCGCAAGCCGCCCCGCCGATGAGCCGTTCTACGTTCCCGGCGGCGACGAAGTTCGCATCTTCGCGCAGTGCCACGCGCGCCAGCTCGCCGTCATGCTCAAGGGCCCGACCGGCTGCGGCAAGACGCGTTTCGTCGAACACATGGCATGGCGCCTCGGCCGTCCCGTCATCACCATCTCCTGCCACGACGACCTGACGGCGAGCGACCTGGTCGGCCGCTACCTGATCCGGCATGACAGCACCGCGTGGCAGGATGGCCCGCTCACGCGCGCCGTACGCGAGGGGGCGATCTGCTATCTCGATGAAATCGTCGAAGCGCGCCAGGACACAGTCGTGGTGCTGCATCCGCTCACCGATTACCGGCGCACTCTGCCTCTCGACAAGACCGGCGAACTGATCGAGGCGGCACCAGGCTTTCAACTGGTCGTGTCCTACAATCCCGGCTATCAGCGCATGCTCAAGGACCTGAAGCCGAGCACGCGCCAGCGCTTCGTCGCGCTCGACCTCGGCTTTCCTCCGGCGGAGCGCGAGATCCGCATCGTGCAGCACGAAAGCGGCGCCGACCATCCGGCCGCGCATGCACTGGTCTCGCTCGGACAGCGGCTGCGCGGCCTGCAGGACCGCGGCCTGGCCGAAGTCCCGAGCACGCGCCTGCTGATCGCCGCCGCGCGCCTGATCGCAAGCGGCATCGACGCGAAGGAAGCGTGCTACGCGGCATTGGTGTCGCCGCTCTCAGATGATGCTTCGCTCGTTGGTGCGATGCGCGACCTCGTGGACGCCACATTTGTGTAGTCAGTTGAATTGACGGGAGCTTGAGAGATGTCCACGAAAAACACAAAAGACACGAAAAATTCTCTGTTGATTTTCGTGTCTTTTGTGTTTTTCGTGGACATGGTTTTTTGCCCTGCATTTCTCACCTGATCATGGCCGAAGCGGAAGATGTCTTGCAGGAGGTAGCGCGTCACACTACTGCATATGCGCAGGGTTTATGGCAACGGCATCGCGCCGGAAGTGCCGCGTCCTCGGTGAGACTCGCCGATGTCGCGCAACGCATCGGCCTGCTGCTCGCGGCTGTCTTCGGCGATGCAATGCCGCTGCGCCCCGCGCAAGCTACCGCGCCGACCACGATGCTGCGGGCGCTATTTCGACGGCATGAGCAACCCGCCGCGCAAACTGCGCTGCCCGCCACCGACGGGCAGACGATCTGGCTTCCGCCCGAACTGCCGGCATCCGATGCGGCCATCGAACGTTACCGCATCCTCGCGCTGCAGCAGGCCATGCGCGCCGCGCGCGGCGGCGTGCACCTGTGCACATCCTTCGCAACATCGCTGGAACGCGACATGTTCCTGCTGCTGGAAGCGGTTGCCGCCGACCATGCGCTGGCCTGTTTGCTGCCCGGCCTTGCAGCGCCGCTGAACGCATTGCGCCAGGACGCATTGACGCAACGCCCTTCGGCCGATCGCCTCAAGGCGGGCCGCCGGCGCGTGGAAGACGTGTTGCGCAACATCCTGCAAACCGATTGCCGCGCCGCGCCGCCTGGGATCCCCATCACGCGCGCGCCGCCGGACTCCTGGCAACAGGCCCGCAAGCTTGCCGCCGCCATCGCACACGAGTCGGAACCTGCGCTGCAACGCATGCAGCATCCGCTGTGCAAGGACATGTGGACCGGCGAGCTGAGAACACCCACGTCGCGCGGCGTGGATCGCGCTACCGGCGACGAAACGGCAACGTCGTCCGACGAAAGGAAGCCGCGCAGTGCCCGTCTTGCGCGCCGTCCCGAGATCCGGGAGGCGCCAGAGGACGAAGACGAACAACGCACCGGCGCATGGATGGTGCAGACCGCGCAACCGCAGGAGCAGGCGGAAGACCCGGTCGGCATGCAGCGCCCCACCGACCGCGATGCATCGACCGCTGCGGAAGACTTTGCCGACTCGCTATCCGAACTGCCGGAAGCGCGCCTCGTGTCGACGCCCGGGCAAGCGAAGGAAGTGCTGCTGTCCGACGATCCGCCGCCGTCCCGATCCAGGAAACCGGACTCCGGCTCTGGGCATGGCCGGCCGCATTTCATCTACCCCGAATGGGACTACCGCATCCACGCCTACCGCGAGCGCGGCGCGCGCGTTCACCTGCTGCCGCCGCAGCATGGATCGCCGCAATGGGTTGCGAGGACCTTGTCCGAACACCGCGCGATGCTCGACGCAATCCGACGTCGCTTCGAGATGCTGCGCGCGGACCGCCTGCGCCTGCGCAAGCAGATCGACGGTGACGACGTCGATCTCGATGCCTGTATCGAGAGCCGCGCCGATCTCCGCGCGGGCCGGCCGATGGCGCAGGGCTTATACCAGACCGCGCGCATGATCCGGCGCGACATGGCGATTTCGCTCCTGATCGACATCAGCGGCTCCACCGACGCCTGGATATCCGCCCGCCGGCGCGTGATCGACGTGGAGCGCGAAGCGCTATTGCTGGTCTGTTTCGCCCTCGACGGCATGAACGAACCCTTCGCCGTGCACGCCTTCTCGGGCGAAGGTCCGGGCATGGTCACGCTGCGCACGCTCAAGGATTTCGATGAGCCGCACAGCGATACCGTGGCGCTGCGCATCGCCGCGCTGGAACCGGAGCGCTACACGCGCGCCGGAGCGGCGATCCGCCACGTCTCCGCCACACTCATGCAGCAGCCGGCAAAGCATCGCCTGCTCCTGCTGCTCTCGGACGGCAAGCCGAACGACATCGACGATTACGAAGGAAAATATGGCGTGGAGGATATGCGGCAGGCAGTCACGGAAGCGAAACTGCAAGGCATCTTTCCGTTCTGCCTGACCATCGACCGGCAAGCCGCGAATTACCTGCCGCAGGTTTTCGGTGCGCACCAGTATGCGCTGCTGCCGCGTCCGGAGCTGTTGCCGTCGGTGCTGCTGGATTGGCTGAGGCGACTGGTGGCGCATTAAGGATGTATACGTGGTCCACGGAATACACTGAAAACACGGAAACAAGGACCGGACCTTCCGTAATGGAATGGACGCCTCCTTTCAGAAACGGCATCTGAGTGCCAAAGTGGAGTTGTCACCAACCACCTTGAAAAGGAGGCATCCAAAATGAAGATTACGACAATCGGCGTCGATTTGGCGAAGAA
>JAKACN010000232.1 GCA_021821365.1 Pseudomonadota bacterium
GTTACAGCCGTTTCTTTTATCATTACGACGCCGCGCCGCTGCTGGTTGTCAATACAGAGCGGCTGAACCCGGTCGACCGCGACGAGGATTTCGCGCTGCTGATCCAGCGCATCGCCAACATGCGCGGCAGACGGGAATTTTTCAACCTTGGGGAATGATTATGTCGGGATACCTGCAAGAGGGATCAAGCACTGTGCGCAGCAAGGCTGTTACCGCGCCTTCGCTGCTGGCCATGCGCAACAACGGCGAAAAAATCGCCGTACTGACTTGCTATGATTCCAGCTTCGCGGCGCTGATGGATCGCTGCGGCGTGGATGTGTTGCTGGTGGGAGACTCCCTCGGCAATGTATGCCAGGGCCACAGCTCGACCCTGCCGGTGACGCTGGCCGACATTGCCTATCACACGGCCTGCGTCGCGCGCGGCAACCAGACCGCCTTGCTGGTCGCCGACATGCCGTTCGGAACGTATGCCACACCGCAATCCGCCTTCGACAATGCGGTGAAGCTGATGCAGGCCGGGGCGCAGATGGTCAAGCTCGAAGGCGGTGCCTGGCTGGCCGATACCGTGCACTTTCTCACCGAACGTGCCATCCCGGTCTGCGCGCACCTCGGATTGACGCCGCAATCGGTGCATCAGCTCGGCGGTTTCAAGGTACAGGGAAAGACCACGGAAGGTGCCGACCGGCTGAAGGCCGACGCACTGGTGCTGCAGGAGGCCGGCGCATCGATCCTGGTGCTGGAAGCGATTCCCGCCGCGCTCGGGCATGAAGTGACGCAACTGCTCGCGATTCCGACCATCGGCATCGGGGCCGGGCCGGAATGCTCCGGCCAGGTGCTGGTGATGCACGATATGCTGGGAGTCTTTCCCGGCCGAAAGGCGCGCTTCGTCAAGAACTTCATGGAAGGCCAGAGCAGCATTGAAGCGGCCGTGCGCGCCTATGTCACCGCGGTCAAGGAGAAGTCCTTCCCCGCCGCGGAGCATTGCTTCTAGTCAGCGGCGTCTTCGTAGCGCGCGAAGCATCCCGGCAGCTTGGCCGCCAATTCCTCGGGACTGCCGACAGTCAGCCCGAGGTCACGCAGCAAGCCATCCTGCAATCCGTAGATCCAGCTGTGCACGGTCAGTTGCTGGCCGCGATCCCATGCATCCTGCACGATGGTGGTCTGGCAGACGTTGATCACCTGCTCCAGCACATTCAGTTCGCACAGGCGGTCCTGCTTTACCTTCGACGGCAGGGCCTCGCCGAGATAGCGTTCATGCTTCGCGTGCACGTCCTGCACGTGGCGCAACCAGTTGTCGGCCAGGCCGATGCGGCGGCGGGTCAAGGCTGCATGTACTCCGGAACAGCCGTAGTGGCCGCACACGATCACATGTTTCACGCCAAGCACGTCGATCGCGAATTGCAGCACCGACAGGCAGTTCAGGTCGGTGTGCACCACGACATTGGCAATGTTGCGGTGGACGAACATTTCGCCCGGCAGCAGGTTGACGATTTCGTTGGCCGGCACCCGGCTGTCGGCGCAGCCGATCCAGAAATATTCCGGCGACTGCTGCGCGGCGAGCGTCTTGAAAAAGGATGCGTCCTTGGCCACCATCGAGGCGGCCCAATCACGATTGTTGCGGAACAGCTGTTCCAGCTTCAGGATTTCCTTGTCTTGGTCTGTCATCTTTTCCTGGCGCGAGGGGAGTGTGGGGTCTGATCCATGGCATGAAGGCGCATGGAAGCGCTGCCGCAAGGGGTCGAATCCGGGTGGGGACACGACGTGCCGGATGATCGGCCTGCGCAAGCGGCACCCATTATACAGGCGTCATGACGTCCGGTTTTTCGCGCCGTCCGGCCGACGGACCGGCACGCAGCACATCATTCAGGCACCGGTTTCTCCGAGTGCCAGGTCGACGGGATCGGACAACGGCAAGTCGACCGTCGCCAGCCCATGCAGGAATTCGTAGTGCTGGAACGCATCGCGGATATTTCGCCGCAATACCTCCTTGTCCCAAGGGCTGGTGAAAAAGCGGTAAATGGCACCGCGGTTGATCGCATCAATGACGGGCTGCAGCTCCGCCGAGCCGGAGAGCAAAATGCGAATGGAATCAGGATGAAGGGCCTTGGCCTTGCTCAGGAATTCCGTCCCGCCCGCACGATGCGTACCCTGGTTGCACAGAATCACGTGCACAGGATGGCGGGCCAGCATCTCCAGCCCCTCCTCGGCCGTCCGCGCGACCAGGATGCGATAGCCCTCGTGACGCAAAAGCCGCTGCAAGGATTGGGCGACATGTTCTTCGTCGTCGACAATCAGCAAGGTCGGCCTCGGCGTGGCGCCGTCGCGCGGCTCGAGGGACAGGGCTCGCCCTTCCCGCAGCGCGTTTTCGAATTCCTCCGGCGGCAGCGGGCGACTGAAGTAATAACCCTGCATCTGGTCACAGCCATGACGCCGCAGGTAAGCCAGTTGCGTGTCGGTCTCCACGCCTTCGGCAATCACGTGGATGCGCAAGCTGTGCGCCAGGGAGATGATCGAACGCACGATGGCCGCATCATCCGGGTCGTTTGTGACGTCCTGCACGAAAGACTTGTCGATCTTGAGCACATCGACCGGAAAACGCTTGAGGTAGGCGAGGCTGGAATAGCCGGTGCCGAAATCGTCGATCGAAAGCTGGACACCGAGCTTCTTCAGTTCGCGCAATACCGTGATGGCGCGGTCCACATCCGCCATCACCAGGCTCTCGGTGACTTCGATATCGAGATAGCGCGGTTCGAGCCCTGTTTCTTCCAGCGTCGCGGCGATCGACCGCACCAGGTCCTCCTGCGCGAACTGGCGTACCGACAGGTTCACCGCAACGCGAGGATGTCCGAGGCCGGCGTCATGCCAGGCCTTGTTCTGCCGGCATGCGGTGCGCAACACCCAGGCGCCGATCTGCTGGATCAGCCCGGTTTCTTCGGCCAGGCCAATGAAGCGCACGGGCGGAACCATGCCCAGCTCGGGATGCCGCCAGCGTATCAGCGCCTCGACCCCGATCATGCGGCCGCTGCGCAGGTCGACCTGCGGCTGGTAATGCAACAGGAATTCGTTGCGATCCAGCGCGCTGCGCAAATCGCTTTCGATCCGCAGGCGTTCGGCCGCGCGCTCGTTCATCGCCGGTGCATAGAACTGGAAGTTGTTGCTGCCGCTTTCTTTCGCCCGGTACATCGCGATATGGGCGTGCTTGACGAGGATTTCGGCATCCGCGCCATCGGCGGGAAACGCGGCGACACCGACGCTGCACGACGGGAAGATGTCGTGCCCGTCGAGCGCAAGCGGCGCCGCCACCGCATCGATGATCCTCTGCACGGCCGTCGCCGCGAGGATCTCGCCGTTGCGCTCCGGCAGCACGAGAACGAACTCGTCACCGCTCAGCCTGCCCACGGTGTCGGTGTCCCGCACCGCCGCCCGCAACCGCTCGGCGATCTTCACCAGTATTGCGTCGCCCGCCTCGAAACCCAGGGTATCGTTGATCAGCTTGAAGCGGTCCAGGTTGATGAATACCACCCACACGAGATGGTCATAACGCGCCGCGAAGGCAATGGCCTGTCCGAGACGGTCGCGCAGCAGGTTGTGGTTCGCCAGCCCCGTCAATGCATCGCGATTGGTCTGGAACTCGAGCTCCTCCTCATATTTCTTCATGGCCGTGATGTCGTACTTGGCGGCGACGAAATGGCTGACCTCGCCGGCATCGTTCCGCACCGGGGCGATGTGCACATCGCTCCAGAAGGGTGTGCCATCCTTGCGGTAATTGCGCACGATCGCATGTCCGTCGCGCTGTTCGAGGACCAGCGAGCGAATCTCTTCCAGGCCGGGCTGCTCGGGTTCGGGTTCATGCAGGAAGCGCAGGCTGCGTCCGATCACCTCATTCGCGCTGTAGCCGGTAATGCGTTCAAAGGCGGTGTTGACATACTCCACCGGGTAATCCGGCGCCTGCGCGCTGGTGATGATAATGGCGTTTGCGCTGGCCTCGATCGCGCGTTCGCGCAGGTGCGACGACGCTTCGGCGGCGCGCCGCCCGCTGCGGTGGCGCAGAGCCTGAATCGCGACCGCCACGCTCTGCGCAAGGTCGGACAGCAGTTCGACCGCTTCGTCGTCGAACGCGTCCGGCTCGCCCGCATACACGCTCAGTACGCCGATCATCCCTTCTTCGTGGCACAGCGGCAACGCGATCTTGGAATTGAAGCCGCGCCGCAGCGCCGCCTCTCGCCACGGACGCTGCGCAGCCTCCTGGTAGAAGCGGTTCGCGACGCAGGGACGCTTTGTCCGGAGCACCGCGCCAATAGTGGAAAACTGTCCGAGGTCACCCGCCTCCAGCAATCCGGCAATGTCATCGACATATCCCTCATGCTGCCCCGCCACGCCCACGGGGACGATGCGCGTTCCGCTTCCTTCCGGCAGCACGCCCACCCACGCCATGCGGTAGCCCGCCTTCACGGCGAGGTCGCAGATGCCTTTCAGCAGAACGTTTTCATCAGCGCTCGCGGCAATGACCTCTTCGCAGGCATGAAATGCCCGCAACGCGCGGTTGCTGCGCGTGAGGGACTCTTCCAGCCGGCGTTGCTCCGTGATGTCCGTATCGATGCCGTTGATGTGCCCATGGCCCGGTGCGTCGTCAGGCGTAAAGTGCGCTTCGCAGCGCATCCAGCGCACCTCGCCGTCGGGCCGGACGATCCGGTATTCGAACGTTTCGCTGCCCTTGTCGACGATGACCGGCGAGACCGACATGACCTTGCGGCGATCTTCCGGATGGAGGCACTTCAACCAGAGGCGCGGGCGGGAGTAGAAGGCATCGGGCGCATAGCCGCTGACGCGCTCCACCGCGACACTGACGTACTTGAGCCTGCCGGCCGGCATTTCAACCGTCCAGAGCACCGCGTCGATCGCCGCGGTAATGTTCTCCAGTTGCTGCTCCGTCGTATGGAGCACGGTTTCCACCGTGCGTGCATGCTCGTCCAGGTTCTGTCTTGACCTTTCCAGCCGGCGGATGAAAAAGAAGGTGAGTAGACTCATCAATGCCGCGGCCAGCGCCGCGACCGGCGGCAGCCAGCTTCGGATACGATGCAGGAAACTCGGAAGTGCGGTGACCTGCAAGTGCCACAGGCCGCCGCCGATGTTGATGTCGTAGGTGCGGAAGAGCGGAAATGCCTCCTTGCCGGCCCGCGGCAAACCGGCATGATAATAGCCGCTGCCGCTATAAAAGATGAGGTTGTGCCTGCCATGCGGACCCTGCGCTCCATCCGCGCCGTGCATGTCATAGATCTCGACGTCGAGTTCATTCAGCAGCGACTGGCCGAACACCGTGCCGAGCATTTCGTCGACCCGTACCACCAGCGATACCGCCCCGACGAACTCCGCGCGTCGCTCGTCGACATTCGCCGGCGTCGTGCCATTGCGATAGACGGGAAGAAAAAAAATGACGCCATCGAACTCGCCCGGCGCCACCGAAAGCCGGACGCGTCCGGTGACGCTCCATTCTCCGGTGTCGCGCGCACGCTTGATGGCTGCGCGACGCTTCGGCTCGCTGCCCTGGTCGAACCAGGCGCCGGCCTGGTTGCTTGCCATCGGCGCCACGTATCGCACGACAAAGGCCTCATCCGTGGGCATGCGCGGATGGATATTCGGCGGTGGATAACCGAGCGTGTCCTTCTTCAGCTCTACGCGCGAGAATGCCTCGAAAGCGGGGCCGTCACCCGGCGCAATCCGTTCCGTGTAGACCACCGCCTGAATGCCGGGGAACCGGCTCTGGACATTCAAGGCTTCCGAGATTTTCTTGAATTCGCGGCGGGAAAGCCGGGGATTCGCAATGAATTGCGCCTGCATGCCGTGCAGGACTTCGGCGTAGCTGTTGATTTCCCGCTTGATACTGTGCTCGGCTTCGCTTGCGCGCAGGTCGAGCTCCGACGCAAACTCGCGGTTGACAAGAAGCTGGCTCTGCCAATACACGAGGCCGACCGCCAGCAGTCCGAGAACCAGAAAGACGAGGGGAAGGCTGCCCCTGGCGCGCCCGGCAGCCATCTCAGCCCCCACATGTTCTTCACCTATTCCGGTCATTGGCGCTATGCCGCTGTTGGTTGCCGCTCCAGGCGGACACGGTGAAACACGGTATCAACCGACCAGAGTGCCGGCAGATGTTGAACAAATGAAATGATCCGACTGGCAATCAGAAAAAGGGTTGCGACAGATCAATGATCTTCAAATTCCGTTTTTGGGAAATTGATGCAGGTGAAAAAATCAGGGACACAACATGGGGCTGGCCGGAAGCCCATTTTGCTTTCTTGAAAAAAAACCGCTGAGCGAGTCAGCGGTTTTTTCGGGCCATGCTCACCACATTGACGTTACATGGCCTGCGAATCATGCAGGAAATCGGCTTACTCGAAGAATTCCTTGACCTTGTCCTTCCATGACTTGCTTTGCGGGCTATGCTTGGACCCGCCAGCCGTCGTGAGCCGTTCAAACTCCTGCAGCAGCTCCTTCTGGCGATCGGTGAGCTTGACCGGCGTCTCCACCACGACGTGGCAGAACAGGTCTCCCGCATAGCCCGACCGCACTCCCTTGATACCCTTTCCACGCAGGCGGAAGGTCTTGCCCGATTGCGTGCCTTCGGGCAGGGTGAACGACGCCTTGCCATTCAGAGTCGGCACTTCGACTTCTCCGCCCAGCGCCGCCTTGGCGAACGACACCGGAATCTCGCAATGCAGGTCGTCGCCGTCGCGCTGGAATACCGGATGCTGCTTGATGCGGATCTCGACATACAGATCGCCCGGCGGACCACCGTTCATGCCCGGTTCGCCATTGCCGGAGGAGCGAATGCGCATGCCGTCGTCGATGCCGGCAGGGATCTTCACTTCCAGCGTCTTGTTGCGTTTGATGCGTCCCGCGCCGCTGCAGGTCGGGCAGGGGTTCGGAATGATCTTGCCGGTGCCGTGGCACTTCGGGCACGTTTGCTGGATGCTGAAGAAACCCTGCTGCATGCGGACCTGGCCTTGTCCGGCGCAGGTCGGGCAGGTGCTCGGCGACGAGCCCGGCTTTGCGCCGGAACCGTGGCAGGTATCGCATTCGTCCCACGACGGCACGCGGATCGTCGTATCGAAACCGTGCGCCGCTTGTTCGAGGGTGATTTCGAGGTTGTAGCGCAGGTCTGCGCCGCGATAGACCTGCGGGCCCGAGCTTCGGCCGCGCGCGCCCTGCCCGAAGATATCGCCGAAGATGTCGCCAAAGGCATCGGAGAATCCGCCGAATCCGGCACCGGCGCCGGCGCCAAAACCGCCACCGCCCATGTTGGGATCCACACCGGCATGGCCATACCGGTCATAGGCTTCGCGCTTGGCGGGGTCGGACAGCATCTCGTAGGCCTCCTTGGCCTCCTTGAACTTTTCTTCCGCGCCCTTGCTATCCGGATTGCGGTCCGGATGGTATTTCATGGCGAGCTTGCGATAGGCCTTCTTGATCTCTTCTTCGGAGGCATTTTTCGCTACGCCCAGTATTTCGTAAAAATCACGCTTTGCCATCGTCTCGGCATCCTGTTATCTAAGCGAAAACGCCGAGCCGAGGATCGCACGGCGATCGCTACGGCTCGGCGGGTCGGCGCGGCAGGGAAAAAGACACCCCGCCGCGTGACGTTCCTTACTTGTCCTTGACTTCCTTGAAGTCCGCGTCGACCACGTCCTCTTCCGCCGGCTTGGCTTCGGCGCCGCCTGCAGCGCCTGCGGCACCTGCTGCACCGGCAGCACCTGCCTGTTGCGCCTGGGCATCAGCATACATCTTCTCGCCCAGTTTCTGCGCGGCGGTCGACAGCGCGGCAACCTTGGCGTCGATGGCGGACTTGTCGTTGCCCTTCAGGACTTCTTCCAGATCCTTGATCGCGGCCTCGATCTTTTCCTTCTCGCCGCCGTCCAGCTTGTCGCCGTACTCGGTCAAGGCCTTGCGGGTCGAATGCACCAGCGCGTCGCCCTGGTTGCGGGCATCGGCCAGTTCCTTCAGCTTCTTGTCTTCGTCCGCGTACAGCTCGGCGTCCTTCACCATCTTCTGGATTTCGTCTTCGGTCAGGCCGGAGTTCGCCTTGATGGTGATCTTGTTTTCCTTGCCCGAGGCCTTGTCCTTCGCGCCGACATGCAGGATGCCGTTGGCGTCGATGTCGAACGTCACCTCGATCTGCGGAATGCCGCGCGGTGCCGGCGGAATGCCTTCCAGATTGAATTCGCCCAGCAGCTT
>JAKACN010000019.1 GCA_021821365.1 Pseudomonadota bacterium
TGCCTTCACCGACCAGACCTACCAGGTCTACCTGAAGCAGCGCGCGTCGGGCGGCGCCAATCCGCCCTTGTCGATTTATCTTCACCTGCCGTTCTGCGAGTCGCTTTGCTATTTTTGCGCTTGCAACAAGATCATCACCCAGGACCACGAGCGCGTGGCCGAGTACCTGCGCTACCTCGACAAGGAGATGGCGCTGGTGGCGTCGCAGATCGGGCCGGACCGCAAGACGGTGCAGCTGCATCTGGGCGGCGGCACGCCGACCTTCTTCAATGCCGGCGAATTGCGCCAGCTGATGGACATGGTGCGCAAGCACTTCGAATTCACGCCGGATGCGGAGCTCGGGATCGAGATCGATCCGCGCACGGTGCGCGACGGCACGCTCGACATGCTGGCAGGCCTCGGCTTCAACCGCACCAGCTTCGGCGTGCAGGACTTCGATCCGGAAGTGCAGAAGGCGGTCAACCGCATCCAGCCGCTGGAGATGGTCGAGAAGTGCGTTCAGGATGGGCGCCGCGCGGGTTTCCAATCGATCAATGCCGACCTGATCTACGGCCTGCCGAAGCAAACGCTGGAGAGCTTTTCGCGCACGCTGGACAGCCTGATCCGCGTCTCGCCGGATCGCATCGCGCTGTACAACTACGCGCATCTGCCGAACCGTTTCAAGGCGCAGCGCCTGATCGCGGCGGATCTGCCGTCGGCCGAGGATCGCCTGCAGATCTTCCTGATGTCCACGCGCCGCCTGCTGGACGCGGGCTATGTATACATCGGCCTGGACCATTTCTCCAAGCCCGACGAAGAGCTGAACAAGGCGCGCCTGGACAAGACGCTGCATCGCAATTTCCAGGGTTACACCACGCGCGCGGAATGCGACCTGATCGGTTTCGGCGTGTCCGCGATCGGCAAGGTCGGCAGCTCCTACAGCCAGTCGGTGCGTACGGTGAAGGCGTATTACGAGCACCTCGACGCCGGGCGTCTACCGGTCGAGAAGGGCTTCGAGCTGAACCAGGACGACCTGCTGCGCCGCCAGATCATCATGACATTGATGTGCAGCGCGCCGCTGGAATTCGAGGACATCAATCGCAAGTACGGCATCGATTTCGAGAGCTACTTCGCGAACGAGATGGCCACGCTCAAGCAGTATGAGGAAGCCGGCCTGATCGCGATCGACCGCACCTCGGTGCGCATTACGCCGAAGGGGCGCATGTTTGTGCGCGCGGTCGGCATGGTCTTCGACAAGTACCTGACCCAGCCGACCACGTCGACGTATTCGAAGCTGATCTGATTGAATGGTGGGCGCTGCGCTGCGCTGTGCGTGGTCGTGCGCGCAGCGCACGCTACCGGGCGCTACCGGGCGCTTGTTTCGGCGGGACGGGTAGGGATGGACTTGTGATCGTCCGGCTGCCCGTCGCTGAAAAACTCCCTCACCTGTTTCTGACTCGCGCACCATAGCGCGGGAATCGCGATCGCGAGCGTCACCAGCCCCACGCCAGCCACCACCTGGTCATCGATCAGGTAGAAGTTGCACAGGCGCGTCGAGGTATCCTGGTAGAGCATGCCGACGATGGCCATCATCGAGGCGAAATTGCCCAAGAAGAAAAGCTGGAGGATGGTGTTGGCGCGTGAAAGCGACGCGGGCAGCAGCATGCCCGCAGCGAAGAGCGTTGCGAATTTGCCGAGCTCAACCGTACCCGATGCGACCGCGCTGTCGAGCGCACGGGGGATCATCCAGTAGGCCGTCGTCAGCACGAACACCGCCAGGCCAACCAGGCCGTATTCATCCCACGAAGCCGCGTAACGCCGCACGGCGTTCATGCGCGGCATATGCGCGACACTGCGATGGCATGCCATACCGGAGAACAGCAGCATCGGGATCTGCACGAGCATGTGGCGTGCCATGGTCAGTTCGAGGTGTTGCCGGAACAGCAGGGCAGCGAGGAGCAGCAGAGCGGAGAGGATGCCCCACGCGCCGGCTCTGGCGGTCGCTGAAAGAGAATGCGTCGGCATGTTCATGACACCGGTTTGCGGCCGGCGGAAGACGCGTGCGCGATGGCGAGGGCGTGTGCCAGCGCCACGTCGGACTGGTCGTAATCGATGATGCGCGCCAGCTGCCCGTCCGGCGTCACGATGTGGAAGGCGGCATTGTGCTGGAATTCGCCGAGCGGTGCCGGCACCACCGTGATGCCGAAGGCATCGAGCAGATCGCTGCGCTGGTGCGCACTGGTGACGCGCGCGAAGCGCCAGGCACTGGATGATGCATGCATGTGTTTGGCATAGTCCGCCAGCGCGGCGCGTCCGTCGGCGGGGTCGAAGCTGATGCTCAGCAGGCGAACCTGCGATTGCAGGCCGCGCGACCGGATCGTGTCCTGCAGCTGCTGGAATTCCGAGCCGACCGCGGAGCAGACGGTATTGCAGCGGGTGTAGAAGAAGACGGCGATGGTGGCGCGCCCGTCTTCGCGCAGCGCCTGCGCCAGCGGCAGTGTGGTGCCGTCTTCATACTGGATCATGGCGGACGGCAGGCGCCGGGGATGTTCGCGAATTGCGAGGCGCCGCGCGTCTTCGGTGGTGACGACGCGAAAGCCGTCCGTCACCTGCCATGCCGCGAAGAGCGCGAGCGCGGCGACCAGCAGCAATGCCAGCAAGGTTTTTGCCGGCATGCCGGCCTTACTTGAGCTTGGCGAGCTCATCGTCTCCCGTCCATGGCGCGGTGCGATCCCTGGTCGCCTCGCGCGCGGTCTTGACCGCGGCGTCGTCGACCTTGCCGGCGCTGTTGCCGAAGTGGGTGCGGACGTGGGTCAGCACGGCGGCGATCTGCGCGTCGCTGAGCTTATCGCCAAAGGCCGGCATCGCGCCGTTATAGGCTTCGCCCTTGACCGTCAGCTTGCCCGAGATGCCGTGCAGCAGGATGTTCGCGGCCAGCGAGTCCTTGCCGTTCACCCATTCCGAACCCGCCAGCGGCGGGAATACGCCCGGCACGCCGCTGCCGCTGGCCTGGTGGCAGGCAGCGCATTGCGCCCCGAAGATCTGCGCGCCGTCGGCAGCGCCGGCGCTGCCCCCGGCCTGCGCCATCAGTTCGTTATGGGTGCGATTGTCGCCCAGCGCCGGATCGGCATTGGGCCGCGCCATGAAAATGTAGCCGACCGCCCACAGCAGCGCGAGGGTGACCATGACGATCACCTTGCGCGGCACCGGCGTGCCGCTTTCATGCGGATCGGGATGCTCGCGCAACTGCGCGTCGGCTTGCTTGATGTCCTGGATCATGTGAGAACTCCGTGATTATTTCTTGACGTCGTCGGCGGTGATCGCCGGGTAGGTGTGGTCGAGCCCGAGCAGGTACTGAGTCAGGTCCAGCGCCTCCGGCTTGGCCACGACGACCTTGCCGGGCGGGGCGACGCCCGGCGGCAGGTTCACCACGCGGTCGCCGCTGTCCGCCTTGTCCTTCACTTCGAACAGGAAGGGATAGGACGGCATGATGCTGCCCGGCGTATAGGCGCGCGGCTGGTAGAGGTGGCCGAGCTGCCAGTCGGCGCTCGGCTGCCGCGCGCCGATGTTGAACAGGTCGGGACCGGTGCGCATGGTGCCCAGCAGGTGCGGGCTGTCATAGTAGTAGTCCGCCGCTACCGAGGCGCGACCCCAGCCGCGCTGCGTGTCGGGAGCCTGCGTGGAGGCGCGCGGCTGCTGCGAATGGCAGTAGAGGCAGCCGTTTTTGATGTATTGCTCGCGGCCGCGCAGCTGCACGGAGGTGTAGGGCTTCAGGGCCGCCGGCGGCTTGAGGTCGGACAGTTGCAGATAGGGCATGATGACCAGGGTCGACGTGGCAAGCGCCAGCGTCACCATGGCGCCGGTCAGTAATTTCAGTTCGTTTTCCATGAGAATTCTCGCGGCAGGGAGACAACGGGAGCAGGGGTGTGCAGCAGGGCGGCGCCGATGCGGCGCGGGCCGTAGCGCAGGGCCATCGCGACGAAGTGGAAGGCGAAGACCAGATGGCCGAGCGTCATGATGGCGCCGCCGATGGAACGGCCTTCCAGGTAGGGGATGGTCACATTCACCGAATCCATGAAGGGCTTGGCTGCATCAAGCATGGCCAGGCCTTGCAGCCAGCCGCCGATGGTCAGGCTGACCACATAGATCGAGAAGCCGGCCACGACCAGCCAGAAGTGCGTGGCGATCAGCTTCGGATACGGCCATTCCCAGGCCATCACGCGCGGCATCACGAAATACACGGCGCCGAACATGACCATCGAGAAGAAGCCGTACAGGCCGAGGTGCGCATGCGCCACGGTGTAGTGCGTGAAGTGGGTGACGGTGTTCACGCTGCGCAGCGCTTCCATCGAACCCTGGATGGAGCTGACGGTGTACATCATGCCGCCCAGCACGATGAAGCGCAGCGTCGGCGAGTAGATCAGCGTCTTGAAGCTGCCGCGCATCGTGAGATGCTGGTTCACGGAGAAGGAAATCACCGGGATGATCATCATCACGCTTTGCACGATGGACAAGGTGATGAGCCAGCCGGGCACCGGGCCGCCGATCAAGTGATGGCCGCCGACCTGGCCGTAGAAGAAGGCCAGCGTCCAGAAGCCGAGCAGCGACAGGTTGTAGGATTGCACAGGGCGGCCGATGATTTTCGGCAGGAAGTAATACACCGAAGCCAGCGCCATCGGCGTGTAGAACAGGCCGAGCACGTTATGGCCGAACCACCAGTTCATCGTGGCTTGTTCCACGCCGAAATGCAGGCCGGGGATATTTCCGATCAGGAACAGCGTCGGGAACCAGAACAGCGCGGCGCCCATGTACCAGATCGACACGTACAGGTGGTCGACGCGGCGGTTCTGCAGGGTAAACACCAGCGGCAGCGCCACCAGCAGGCCGCCGATGACCAGCAGGATGTCGACCTGCCAGGGAATTTCCAGCCATTCCATGCCGTCGTTCAGACCATAAGCGATGCAGCCCAGGCCGGCGATCAGGCCGGCATTCCAGACCATGGCGCCGAGCACCGCGAAGCGGCCGCCGATCAGCGGCGTTTTCAGCAGGCGCGGCAGCATCCAGATGGCAATGCCGAGCGCGGCCATCGGCGCCCAGCCGTACGCCACCGCGTTGAGGTGGATGGTGCGGATGCGGCCGAAGGTCAGCCAGGCCTGGTTGACCAGCCAGTCGGGCTCATGCAGCTTGATCGAGCTGATCAGGCCGGCACTGGAGGCGACGATCAGCCATACGACCGCGCATGCCAGGAACACGAAGGCCACGAACGCTGTCGACTTGTCAGCTTCGATGCGCTCGGCCAGGTCCTGGGAAAGGGTGGCCTGCTGCGCGGCGTCAAGCGTCAGCGGACGCTCCGTGGTGGCATCCTGCAGACCGGCGCGCTGGGCGGCGTCGGCAGCCGGTTCCTCGATGCGCCCGATCTCGCCCGGGGAAAAAATCACCTTGGCGGCTGCCGGATTGGCATCGAACAGCCGCTTGCGCAGTGACCAGATGAAAAAGAAGAGTCCTGTGATGGACAAAACGAAGGATGACAGCAGTATGGTTGCGGTGTCCATGGTTTGACGTTGGATGTTGGGGAAACGGATACCGAGGCTGCCCGATTTATCTCAAAGACTTGACTTGCGTCATTTGAGACAAGGGGTGCCGTGTGGTAAAAGCGAAGCCATTATAAGATACATCGACGATATTTGTTTGATGTACGCCAAATATATATTAATGTTTAGGTATATGCGCAACAATAGATGCGATGATTGGCACCGCCGGGAATCGTGATGGAATAAGTGTGTTGCGTAATTGATATTGCCTTGGAGCGAGACTATGAAGAACGGATATGGATTCGGGAAAACGGTAAACGTTTCCTTCAATGATGCGATCGACCGCGTGACTGCAGCCCTGCAGGCCGAAGGTTTCGGAATACTGAGCGACATCGATGTCGCGGCGGCGTTGAAAAAGAAGCTCAACAAGGACATGCCGCCGTATCGCATCCTCGGCGCCTGCAATCCACCGCTGGCGGACCGTGCCATCGGCATGGAGCCATCGATCGGACTGCTGCTGCCCTGCAACGTCCTGGTCCGCCAGGATGCGGGCGGCGCCGTGCATGTCGAATTCATGGACCCCGATGCGGTGCTGAAACTGGTCGAGGGGTCCGGCATCGACACGCTTGCCCATGATGTGCGCCAGCGCCTCGAACGGGTGATGGCGGCGCTGTAACGCAGATTGCCGTCCGGCTGTTGTCGGAAAAGATAGAACTTTTGACATTGCGGCCCGGTCATACTTTCACGCGGCATAGATTGTTTCCAATGAAAACACTCTCCGCGCGGAAGCTCTTTTGGGGTTGAACCGGTGCGGCGCGGGTGGGCGTCCGTTAATCGGGTGCCTGCCGATGCGCTCGCGGCTCGCAGAATGAACCAGTCTCGCAGGGAGAACACATCATGTCGTACCGCTCGCTCGCAGCGCTTGTCCTGACCGGCGCGATGTCCAGCATGGCGCTTGCGCAAAACGCCGCGCCGCCCGCCGCCGATTTCAAGGTGCCCGATGAATCCACGATCCCGTCCGGCCCGAAAGGCGACGCAATCCGCAACGGCAAGTTGCTGCTGACCGAAACGCACCAGCGCCTGCCGAAGAACGTGGGCAACAAATTGAACTGCTCGAATTGCCATCTCAACGCCGGCACCACGCCCGGCGCCTCGCCGTGGGTTGGCATCTGGGGTGTTTTCCCCGAGTACCGTTCGCGCAGCGCGAAGGTGAATTCCCTGCAGGAGCGGGTCAACGACTGTTTCCAGCGCTCGATGAACGGCAAGGCCCTGCCCTATGATTCGAAGGAAATGAACGACATCCTGTCGTACATGCAATGGCTGTCGGCCGGCGTTCCGACCGGCGTGAACGTCAAGGGACGCGGATTCGGGCAGATCAATCGCGAGCTCGTGCCGAACGCGGCGAACGGCAAAGAGGTGTACGCGGCGAAATGCTCTTCGTGCCACGGGCCGGACGGCCAGGGCGTGAAAAATCCGAACGGCGGTTATGCCTTCCCGCCGCTATGGGGCAAGTATTCCTTCAATGTCGGCGCCGGCATGGCGCGCACCTATACGGCCGCGGCATTCGTCAAGCACAACATGCCGCTCGGGCAGCCGAACACGCTCACGGACCAGGAAGCGGTGGATGTCGCCGAGTTTTTCACGCACCAGCCGCGCCCCGACTATGCGGGCAAAGCGAAGGACTGGCCGAAGGGCGACAAGCCGAAGGATGCACGCATGTAGCGTGGATGTTCGCAGATTGGTTGATGCGTGTTGCTGGTCCACGGAAAACACGGAAAAATGCCTTCCGGATCGCATAAGGCACAACGGAATTCATCGATCTCTTTCCGTGCCTTCCGTGTTTTCCGTGGACAGCGTCAACGCCTGCGCAATCGAAAGTGAATGTCGACCAGCTTGACGAGCAGCAGCGCGGCCACGATGTTGTGCAGCACGCCCGCCAGCAGAATGCGTCCGCCGACCATCATCACGAGGCCAAGCATGACCTGCATCGCAAGCAGCGCAAGCAATGCCGGGCAGTGCCGCTGCAGATGGCCGGCGGCGTGGCGCAGGCGACGGCAGAGCAGAACGACGGTCGCTACGACGAGGATGGCGCTCGCTGCATGCAGCGCCGTCAGCCAGTGCATGGCCTGCAGAGCGGCCTGACTTGCGCCGCGCGCAGGTGCAAATGGATTGAGCGCCCTCCATGCCGCGCCGCCCGGCCACAGCACCAGATCGCCGACGGCGGAGAGCGACCGGCACTCGATCGTGGCGGCCAGGCCGGCGGACCAGCTGCCGAGCCAGATCTGAAAGGCGGCCAGTGAACGGGAAGCGCCGGCGAGCGCATGCAGGGAGCGCTCGGGCCGCTGCCACAACGCGGGCGCCACGAAGGACAGGCGCAGGCGCCAGAACAACGCGGCGAGCGCCATGCCCGCCACGACATTCCCGATCACGATTGCCGGCAACGTGCCGCCGGCCGTGTAGCGGCCGAGCAGGGCGAGGAAGATCGTCAGCACCCACAGCATCAACAGCAGGGCGCGGCGGCTGCGCAGCACCGGGCGGCTGTTCAGCACGAAATAGCTCACCATGATCAGCAACATGCCGACCGCCGAGGCGGCGACGCGGTGCATCACGCGGAACATCATGCTCAGCGTCGCGGGAAAGGCGATGTTGGCGCAACCGTTGTGCTCGATGCGGATGAACGCGCTTGCCGCCAGCACAAGCAGCATCAGGCCCGCTGCAAGCCCGCAGAGGTTCGCCGCCAGGCGCGTGTAACGCGTGTCACCGTTCATTCGATGCCGCAACGGAAGCCATGGCGCGCAGGACAATCACGAGGAAGATGACGCCGCCGACGATGGCGATCAGGCCGCCCAGCCCCATCAGTCCCATGCCGGCGATTTCCTGCGTGCTGCGCAGCACCTGCTCGCTGCCCGCGACCTTGCGCTGCACGCCGTAGCCGCCGGACCAGACCAGGCCAACGATATGCAGCAGCTGCCCGAAGCCGTAGATGTACGGCTGTCGCGCGGCCAGGCGGGAAGAAGGCTGCGCATAGCCGAGGCGCGGCAGGAGATGATAGGCCAGCCCCATCAGCGCCAGCGTCACGCCGACGATGCAGCCGTGGTAATGCGCGGGAATCCTGACGTTGCTACCATGGATCAGGAAGCCGATCAGGCCGCCCATCGCGAACAGCGCCAGCGAGGATATCAGCGCCGCGCGCAGCGGCTTCTGCGCTGCGGTCAGCGCCTGTCCGCGCGCGCCCATGAGGCCGATGACGACGGCCAGCGCGACGGGCAGAATCGGCAGGCCGCCGCTGAAGCGCATCAGCCAGGTGAGCAGGTTGCGGTGTTCGACTGCCGTGGGATCGTAGGCGAGATAGATCGGCGGCACCGCGAACACCGAGGCCAGCCCGATCGCGAACAGCAGCAGGGCGATGCGCGGTGTGAGCGGGATGCGCGCGCCGCAGGCGTTCGCCAGCCACAGCCACGCGACCAGCATCATCAGCGTGTAGGTGAACTGGATCACATGACCGCTGCCCCAGAACAAGAGCTCGTAATAGCCCTTCGCGTCGATCGCGCCAGGCACCTTCACCAGTGACCATGCCAGCGCGAACAGGGCCACGGCGGTGGCGACCGCCGCGGTATTCAGGCCGAACGACAAGGCCGCCTGTCCGTCGGGGCGCGTGCCGACCCTGGGCGCGGCCAGCAGCGCGCGCAAAGTCAGTAGCGCGATGCCGATGCCGAACACGGATAGCCCGCCGAGAAACAGCGGATCGTCCAGCACGGGCACATAGTTGCTCATGATCGCGCCGCCGCGCCCGAAGAACGGCGCCAGGCCGATGATCGCGGTGCCGAGCGCCGCACCGGCCCAGCCGCTCCAGCCCAGCATCCTGCCGCGGGTGCCGCCGTTGATGCTCCACAGCAGGCCGGCGAAGGAGAGAAACCATACCAGTACCGACAGGTCCACGTGCACCACCAGCGCGACATGGAAGAAGTCCGCCACCGGGAACAGCTTCTGCAAGTAGGGTGTGCGCGACAGCACGAGCAGCACCGACAGGATGCCCGAGACGATGAGCGAGGCCAGCGCCAGCCAGAGCCAGGCGCGCGCCAGCGGCAGGCGCTCGTCGCGCGGAACCGCGAGCGAGAAATCGGTGGCGGAGGGTGCTGCGGCCATGTCCGCCGCATGGACGCGATGCGTGGTGACGTTCATCGGATGATTACTCCGCCTTGTTCATGATTGAAATCGATCACCAGCACTTGCGACGGATGCAGTTGCACGACTTCGTCGCGCTGGTAGTTGTAGCCCTGCACGCGAACGGAATCGTTGATGCGCACCGCAATGCGATGCGCGCCGGCCGGTGTCGTGAAGCGGCGATATACGTTAGACGCGCCGTCATGCGACAGGCCGGAAGCCGGAATCACTTCGTGGTACAGGGGCTTGCCGTCGAATGCGATGTCGATCGTGACCGGCGAGCGCTCGCGCGGGCAATCCTGCAGCGCGCGCATGTTGCGCGAGAGCTTGTTCAGCTCGGCCTCGGTGCGATTCCGGCATTCGCCGACCCGTTGACCGGAATGGCTGATGCTCAGGCGGATCAGCGCTTCGTTGGCGCCGATATGCTGGTAGGCCGGCGCGCTGGAGAGATAACCGATGCCAAGGAAGAACGCGGCGAAGCAGGCGGCTTGCGCAAGCCATCTAAACATGGCGCACCTCCTCGTCCTGTGGCTTGCGACCGTTCTGTTGCGCAAGGCGCTGCAGATCGGCGCGGAAGGCGTCGATTTCCTCGGCGAGCCGGCGCGATTCGGCCAGGCTGGCGGAAGACAGGCGCACGCGCGCCAGCTCGACGTTGTTGCCGCGCAGGTGCGGCTCGCGCTCACCCGCGATGCGCTGGCGCGCCCAGACATGGCCGAGGCGGAACTCGCATTCGCCTTCGTGGCAGCCGGTGAGGAAGACACCGTCCGCGCCGTTGCGCAGCGCGAATTCGATGAAGGAGGGTGGCAGCTGTCCGGTGCAGATCAGGCTGATGGACGCCACGTCGCCACTTGCCAGCGACTCTACGGTGACGCCGCAATCACAGCCAAACACCACGATCTTCGTTTCCTTGCCGGCCAGCCGCTGCAGCGCCGTCTCCAGTTCGCTACGCAAGCCCTGCACCGGGCGCTGCGGCATGTCGATGCCGGTGACTAGCTCGCCGATGCTGCGGAAGGGCGTGGAGGACGGACAGGCGCCGGCGCAGATGCCGCAGGAAGCGCACAGCTCGGGATTGACGACGGCTTCCGTCGCGTGCCGCGCGCCATCCGAGCGCGGCTGCATGGTGACTGCGGAATACGGGCAGTCGTTGAAGCAGCGCCCACAGCCGTTGCAGTTGGCCAGGTCGACCACGGCAACTGCCGCGCGCTGGCGTCGCAGCAGCAGCGGAACCAGCAATAGCAACAGCGTCGATGCGCCGAGCAGCGCCCAGACGCGGCCCGGCGACCAGGCATAGAGCAGCGGATAGACCGTGAGGTAATACCAGTCGAGCGGCAGGTTGGATGGCGCTACCATCATGTTGGCTGGCGGCGTGCTGAGCGCGGGCTTGATGAGCGAGAGCAGGAGCAGCGCGATGATGGTGCCCCAGCCGAGCGCGCGCGGCGGCTGGATCTTTGCGCGGCTGATGCGCTGGATGTGGATCCACATGCCGGCCAGCAGCAGCAGCGGCAGGCCGATATGAAGAAACACCAGCAGGGAGAAGAAACGGTCGCTGATGGTTTCCGGCGTCAGGAAGTTGCGCACCATGGCGCCGCCGAATACGGGCAGCCAGTCGAAGAGTTCGGCGGTGCCGACCGCCACGAACTGCGACAACTGGTCCCACACCAGCCAGTAGCCGTTGATGCCGGAGGCGAACGCGAGCCAGATGAGCGGAATGCCGCTGACCCAGGAGAACCAGCGGAAACCGGCGTAGCGGCCGTTCAGGAATTCGCGTACCAGGTGCAGCGTCATGGTCACCGCAAACGCATCGGAGGCGTAGCGATGAAAGCTGCGGAGGATGCCGCCGAAATACCATTGCGCCGTGATTGCGTCGATCGAGCGGTAGGCGTCCAGCACACCGGTGTCGAATACGATATAGAGATAAATGCCTGTCGCCGCAATGATCCAGAAGAAGAAATAGGACAGCGCGCCGAGATTGTGCCAGGGATTGTGCACCGTGCCGAATGCGCGGTCGAATGCCCGCTCGACGGATTGCAGCGCGCGCAGTGCGACGGGGAATGGTGAGCGAACCGGTACGCCGGCGGGCTTCGATGCAGGCTTCGCAGCCGGCTGGATGGAAAATACCTTCACGCTGAACTGCTCCTATGCCTGCTTGCGCTGGCGCCTCCATTCGCTTGCCAGCATCCACGCGACGCTGCCGAGAATGCTGGCGCCGGCCAGCAGGCCGACGATCAGCGAGTAATTGGCGCGATACGTCCCGGTGCCGTCGTCGTACACGGTGCACAGCAGGCGCACGCGCGTGACCAGGCCGGACCAGCCGGACGGTACCGGAACCACACCGTTATCCATGTCGCGCAGCGCGGCGACAAGGGCTTGCGCGTTCAGGCTGTCGCCATACAGTTGGCGATAAATGCGGCCGCTGCGGTCGAGGACGGTCAGCTGCGTGACATGATCGAACCCCTTTGGCGTGGCGAGGTAGCTGAAGCCGAAATCGCGTGTCAGCGGCAAAACCGTTTTCAAATCGGAGCTGAGGAATTCCCAGTTGCGCGTAGTGATACCCTGCTGACGGGCGAATGCGGCCATGGCATCGGGCGAGTCGAACGGGGCGTTGAAGCCGATCGTGACGACACGAAATGCATCGGTCCCAAGCAGGTCCTGCGTCGCCATGACCGCGCGGGAAATCAGCAACGTATCGCTCGGGCAGACCTGGAAACAGCCGGTGTAGACGAAGCTCACCAGCAGCGGCTTGCCGCGATGGGACGACAGGCGTACCGCTTTCCCGCTGCGGTCGCGCAGAACGTAGTCGGCGGGTGCCGTGCCGATTGCCGCCTGGCTCGTCTTGTAGGCTGCCTGCGGATCGATCTGCTCTTGTGCCATGGCGCAGGCCTGCAGGCCCAGCGTCAGCAGCGCGGCGCCGCACAGTGCGCGAAGGCGGACTCCTATCGCATCCATGCCGCATCAGCCATGGCCGCCACGATCAGAACGGTGAGTTGCAGCAGCGACGCATGGAAATTCGCCATCGCCGTGGCGCGTTCGGGCCGCCGCGCCAGCCGGATGCTCTTGTCGATGAAATACCCGCCGCCGAGAACGGCGCCGGCGAGGTACACCGGCCCCGCGCCGAACCACATCGGCACGAGCGATGCCGCTACCAGCGCGACGGTATTTGCCAGCACCACACGCGCCGCCGCCGGCACGCCGATCACCACCGGCAGCATCGGCACGCCTGCGGCGGTGTAGTCATCCGCCTGCGCGATGGCGAGGCTCCAGAAATGCGGCGGCGTCCACAGGAAAAGGACGAAGGCCAGCGACAGCGACAGCGGTTCAGGCTGCGGATTGACTGCGGACGCGCCCGCCATCACGGCGAAGCTGCCGGCCAGCCCGCCGACGACGATGTTGAGCCAGGTGCGGCGCTTGAGCAGCACCGTATAGACGACCGCATAGAAAAACGCGCCGAGGAAGACATACAGCGCCGATATCCAGTTCAGCGCAAAGCCGGTGAGCAGCGTCGAACCGAGCACCATGCAGGCGATCAGCCACAGCCAGTGCGGCCCGTGACGCAGCGTGCCGGTGACGAAGGGGCGATTGCGCGTGCGCGTCATCCGGACGTCGATGTCGCGCTCCACATACTGGTTGAAGGCGCCGGCGGCTGCCGCCGACAGCAGCACGGTGATGCCGATCAGCGCGGCCTTCCACGCCGGCGTGTGCGATCCCGGCGTGATGGCGAATCCGGTGAGCGCGGTCAGTGCGATCACCACGCCGATGCGCAGCTTGAAGACGTTGAGTAGTTGCCTGGTGAGCTTGCTCATGTCGGCTGTTCTCCGGGGAAGTGGACATGGGTGCCGTCGCGCTGCTCCCTTCGACGAAAGGGAGCAGCGTGGACTGCAGCCTGCTAACTCATGCCCCAGAGCTGGGACAGGTACTTCCAGTTGATGAAGTAGTACAGCACGAAGGCAACCAGGAACACCATCGCGAAGACGAAGGTGCCCGGCGCGGCGAAGCCGGCCACGCCGACATTGCCGTGCCCTGAGGAGGTGCTCACCGGCGTCACGACCGGTGTCGGCTTGTTGCTGACCGCGCCGGCTTCCAGCTTCTTGCCGAACAGGATCGAGCAGACCGTGATCAGGATGTACGCACCGCCGCCGATGACGGCCGCCACGGCGCTGATGCCGACCAGCGACATGAGCAGATAGGCACTGCCCGGGAACTCATACGGCAATGCGGTGCCGGCAAAGGAAATATCCCAGTGACGTCGCGGCACGCCCAGCGTACCCGCGCCCATCATCACCAGCGCGAACACGCTCATGCCGATGCCGAACAGGTAGGGCTGCCACTTCGCCAGGCCCGGGAACATCACTTCGCGCCGGAACAGCGCCGGGATCAGGAAGTAGGTGAGCGACATGAATGCCAGCGTGGTGCCGATCACGACGGTGGCGTGGAAATGGCCAGGCACATAGATGGTGTTGTGGATGATCAGGTTGAGCTGTTCGGTACCCATCATCACGCCGGAGATGCCGCCGAGGAATCCGAAGCCGACCAGCGAAATGAACATGCCGGAGAACACCGGGTTGCCCCACGGCGCCTTGCGGATCCACTCGAACAGACCCTTGTTGAAGCCTTTCTCGCGCTGCGCCACTTCGATCGCGCCCGGAATGGTCAGGCCGTGCACCATGCTGGCGAGTACCGCGAGGTACATCGCATAGCTGGTGTTGAAGATCTTCCATTCGGAGGAAACGCCCGGATCGACCAGGATGTGGTGCGCGCTGGCCAGTTGCAGGAAGAAGATGTACAGCAGGAAAGCGGTGCGCGACACGCGCTCCGACATCGGCTTGGCGCCGAACACGATGGCCGCGATGGCATACCAGACGGAGATGTGCGCCGCCACGTTGATCTGCTGCGAGGAGTGGCCGAAAGCCCACCAGATCACGCGGTACATCAGCGGATCGATGGCCTTGATGTAGCCGATCACCCAGAGGAAGGTCGGGATCAGGATGATGGCGCCGGAGGCGATCGTGAAGACCGCGATGATGGCGGCCGTCATCGCGCCGAAGGTCACCAGCGGAATCGATCCGGTGTAGGTCTTGTCCGCCTTGGCGACGACCAGCGTGCCGAAGAAGATGAAGCAGCCGATCAGCGCGCCGACGGCGAACAGGATCAGACCGAGATAGAAAGCCGGGCTGCCCTGCATCGGCACATACGAGGTCATCATCACGCTCGAGTTGCCCTGGAAGATCGCCACGTTGGTGGTGATCCCGCCGATCAGCATCAGCGCGAAGGCCAGCCACGCCATGTTGGGCGTCGCCAGCCGGCAGCGCAGCAGCGTGGAGGAGCAGAAGTACAGCACGGCGATCTCGAAGAAGATGATCCAGAACACCAGCATGTCGAGGCCATGCGCGGTGAGCACGAGATAGAAGGTATCGGCCGGCAGCAGGTGCACCGCCGGCCATCTCGTCAGCGCGATCAGCAGTGCAAGGATGCCGCCGATCAGCAGGAACACGACGGCAGCCACGGCGTTTGCCTTCATCAGGTTTTCGGCCGAGGTGTGGAACTGCAGACCTGTCCGCGGACAGGTGCGGAACGTTTCTTGGTAGGCCATGGGCGTCTCCTCCCTTTATTTGTTCACGACGTAGAGGCGGCTGACCATGGTGTGGTGTCCGATGCCGCAATACTCGTTACAGACGATAGAAAACGCGCCGTCCTGGTTGGGCGTTACGTTGACCACCATTTCATAGCCGGGAATGACCTGCAGGTTGATGTTGGCCGGCTGCAGCGAGAAGCCGTGCATGTAATCCATCGCCGACAGGTGCAGGCGATAGCTCTTTCCCTTCTCCAGTTCCAGGATCGGCCACCAGGACCACAGGCGCGCCACCAGGTAGACGTCGCTGCCCGCCGGCGGATGCACCACCGGGATCTTCTGGTCGCTCTCCGTGCGCACGGTGTACTTGTCGACCATCGCCTGCGCCTTTTTGCTGTAGGCTTCCGGCGCGGTACGATAGGCTTCGTTGGACAGGTTCTGCTTACCGAAGACATGCCAGTACGGCATCATGAAGAACATGAACAGGCACCAGACGAAGGCGATCGCGATCCATGTGCCTTCGACGCGGTCCAGCGGCTGCTTCCACCAGAGCCGTCTGGCGGGCGGATGTATCGCGCTCATGGCCGTCTCCTTATTTCCCGATCGGGATCGTCACGATTTCCATGATTCCCCACATGGTGTAGAAGACCGTGGGGACCGCGACGCCGATGAAAAGCAGCAGGAACGGATTGTCCAGGATCTGCTGCATGATGGGAACGCGCTCTTCAGCGTCGTCGTCGGTGTGTACTTCCGGATTGGCAGACATCGTTTCCTCCCTGAGCCGGTGACCCGGCATGCGTTGATTGATTCTTCTTATCGCCCGGCATGCGCGTGCCGGGATGTTCTGGATCAGGAATACGGACTTCTGGTAACCCGGACGTTACGTCAGGTGGCTTTCAAAAAAACATGATACGTATCAAGAAAAAAGAAAGAGCCGGCGGAAAAACACGCCACGAAAAACCATGGATGATGTAAGGGGATACACGCTCTTGTGCATTGCCAGATCGAGGCGGATACGAGCGCTGAAGCCCCGCGGCGATCGACGCGCGAACGACGCAGCATCGGCGATTGCTGCGCTGCGCTGACGCGGCGTATGCGTGTATGAAGATATAGGCGAAGGCCGGGAAGCGGTGCTCCCGGCCGGCGAATTCAGTGGCTCGTGCCTTCCGAACGCGTGATCTTGTTGTAGACGTTGTATTTGCCCGATGGCTTCTTCATCGGCAGGCGCTTCACTTCCTGCAGCGTCTTCGCATCGTAGACCACCAGTGCACCGTCGTCGTCCCACACGCTGACCAGCGCATACCGGCCGTCGCGCGTGAACTCGGTGTGCGCGGCGATCTTGCCCGGACTGGGCTGCACCTGCGCGACGACTTCCAGCTTCTGCTTGTCGATGATCTGGATGACGTCGTGATGCTCCTTGCTATTGAAGGCATCGACCCACGCGTACGGCGTGTTCTCATGGCTGCGCATGAAGAAGCCGGGGCCGAGCGTCTTGATGTGCTTCACGGTCTGCCAGGTCTTCATGTCGACCACGGTCACCACGCCTTCCTTCAGGTTCGGGCTTGCCAGAACGGTACGGCCCTGATAATTCCAGCTGATGCCCGAGCCGAGGTGCGGCATGCCCGGCAGGTCGATGCTGGCGATCTTGCGCCGCACGTTCAGGTTGACCACCTGCCCGCGTCCCTCGCGCGAAGCGCCGATCATGTCGTCGTAATGCGCATCGAAGAAGAAGTCGTCGAGATAGTCGTCGAGTTCGATGCGGCGCGGCGCGAACGGTCCCGGCGTGGCCAGCCCCTCGGCCATCTTGTAGTCATGCACGAAGCCGTCGAACACCGGCTCGGCCTTGTCGTCGTAGCTCAGCTCCCAGACCTCCGGAATGTCCTTCATCGCCGCCACGAAGCTCTTGCGCGGCGCGGCGTCATAGACTGCCGACACGCGCGAACTCTTGCCATCGCGGCTTTTCACATCGAACACGCGGATCGGCGACAGGTCCTTCGTGTCCAGCACCACCAGCGTGTGCGGCAGGTAGTTCGCGACGATCGCGTAGCGGCCATCGCTCGACACGGCCATGTTGCGCGCGTTGATGCCGGCGCGCACTTCCGCCACCAGCGTAAGGTTCCAGATGTCGTACTTTGCGATCCAGCCGTCGCGCGAGCAGAAGTAGACATAGCGTCCGTCCGGCGAAAACTTCGGCCCGCCATGCAGCGCAAAGCGCGTCGGAAACCGCGTGATCGGCTCGAACCGGTCGCCGTCGAGGATGGTCGCGTGATGGTCGCCGAGTTCCACCACCACGAACAGGTTGAGCGGATCGGCCTTGAATACCGGCTTGTCGGGCAGGCTGCCCGGCGCATGGTACTGGATGCGCGATGCGCGGATGGCATCGATGCCCCAGGCCGGCGCGGCCGGCGGCGGCGTGTAGATGTAATCGACGAGCTGCCTGATGTCGTCCGCGCTCAGCTTGTCGGCAAAGGGCGGCATCTGCGTCGCGAGGCGGCCATTGGTGACCGTCTTCACCGCGTCCGGCTTGCGCAGCCGGTCGAGATTGCCGGGCAGGAGCGCAGGCGCGATCAGGCCAAGTCGGTCCGGCCCGTGGCAGCTTGCGCAATGCGCCTGGAACAGCGCCGGCGCGTCCGTTGCGCAGGCGAGCTGCGCGATGCCGCACAGCGCGACTGCGACGGCGGTCTTCAGCAATCGTTTCATGCCGCCCCCGCCGTGCGAATCTTGACATACGGCTTCAGCGGCACGCGCTCGCGCGGCGCGGCCAGGCCAATCTCGTCGTCAGCCAGGTAGCAGGCCGGGTCTTCTTCCCACGGATCGCCGGTCAGCTGCAACGCGCGGATGCGGGTATTGCCGCCGCAGATGTCGAGGTAACCGCATTCGGCGCAGCGGCCCTTGACCGGACGAGGGCTGGATTTCAGGCCCGCCATCAGCGGATCGGAGGTGTCGCGCCAGATGTCCGAGAACTTGCGCTCGCGCACGTTACCGAGATTGTGCTGCCACCACATCGTGTCCGGATGCACGTTGCCGAGATTGTCGATGTTCGCCACGTTCACGCCCGACGCATTGCCGCCCCATTGCGCCAGCTTGGTGCGGAGATGCTCTTCCCGTTCAGGCATATTCCGCCGCACCCAGTGCAGCAGGTAGACGCCGTCCGCATCGTTGTTGCCGGTAACGAATTCCTTCTCGATGCCGTTCCGCACGTTCTCCCAGCAGGTATCGAACAGCAGGTCCATCGCATTGCGCGTGGTCTGCAGGAATGCGTCATGCCCGCGGTTCTTGTTGCCGCGTCCCGCGTAGTTGAGATGCGACAGGTAGAACTTGTCGATGCCCTCGTCGTCCACCAGTTGCAGCAGGGCCGGCAGGTCATGCGCATTGTCCTGCGTCAGCGTGAAGCGCACGCCGGCGCGGATGCCGACCCCGCGGCACAGGCGCACGCCATGCAGCGATGCATCGAACGCACCCTCCTTGCGGCGAAAGATGTCGTGCGTCTCGTGCATGCCGTCCAGGCTGATGCCGACATAATCGAAGCCGGCAGCGGCAATCTGCGCGATGTTGCCGGTGTCGATCAGTGTGCCGTTGGTCGACAGGCCCACATAGAATCCCATCTTCTTCGCATGCCGCGCCACGTCGAAGACATCCTTGCGCAGCAGCGGCTCGCCGCCGGAGAGAATCAGCACCGGCACGCCGAAGGCGCGCAGGTCTTCCATCACCGCATAGACTTCATCCGTGCTCAGCTCGCCGGCAAAATCCTTGTCGGCGGAAATCGAATAGCAGTGCTTGCAGGTCAGGTTGCAGCGCCGGATCAGGTTCCATATCACGACAGGTCCCGGCGGATTGCGCTTCGGCCCGACCGGCGTCGGGTGCGCGAGTTCATGCATGTACTGGCTGATGCGAAACATGATGTTTTCCTTGACGTTGTCTTTAGCCGGCCAGCCTGAGGCCGGTTTTCTTGAGAATCCGTGTGCTGAACAGCACATCATGGCTGCGCACATGCGCACCGAGCACATCCTTGATTTGCGCGATCTGCGCCGTGACATCGTCGCGGCCATGCCCATGCACCATCGCGAACAGGTTGTACGGCCACTCTGGCAGATGGCGCGGGCGGCGATAGCAATGCGTGACGAATTCCAGCCGGCCCACGCGCTCGCCGAGTTCATCGACCACCTCGTCCGGCACATCCCACACCGTCATCCCGTTCGAGCGATAGCCGATCGCGTAATGGTTCGGCACCACGCCGATGCGGCGAATCACGCCCGTTTCCTGCATGCGCCGCATGCGCGCCATCACTTCTTCCGCCTCCAGGTTCAGCTTTTCCGCGATCGCATGATAGGGCCGCTCCACCAAAGACAGACCCTGTTGGGTGGCGATGACGATGGCGCGGTCCGTTGCGTCCATGGCTGTGTTCATTTGCTTGCGTCGTTATGGGTTGCCCACGAAAAACACGAAAAGCACGAAAAGCACGAAAAGGAATTTCTCATTTCAAGCACCTGTTCGATCAACATCGGCTTCAGGCAACCATTCATAGGACAAGAACTTTTCGTGTCTTTCGTGTTTTTCGTGGACATATGCTTTCGTGGACTTATCACACCTTCAACTTCATCTCGACGAAGTACTCGCGCGACTTCGGAAAGTTGAATACCTTGCAGCCGGTGTCGTGCTCGATCCGCGTGATCACCTCATCGATTTCACTCGGTGTTTCCGTCGCAATCACGAACCACATGTTCAGCGCGTGCGTGCGTGCGTAGTTGTGCGCGACTTGCGGCAGGGCATTCACGCGTTGCGCGACCTGCTCGTAGCAGTCGTCGGGCGCGTGCAGCGCCGCGAGCGTGAAGGCACCGCCCATGCGTTCGACCTGGAACAGCGGACCGACGCGGGTCAATATGCCGCGTTCGAGCAATTGCGACAGGCGCGCGATCAGCGCTTCTTCGCCGATGCCGATCGATCGGGCCGCTTCGAGGTACGGCCGCTCGCACACCGGCAGGCCGCCCTGCAGCCGGTTGATGATGGCGCGGTCGATGTCATCCATGGGCTGCCTCGCATGCGGGAGCGTAGCGCGCGCCGTGTTGCTTGAAGCGGCGACGGCTGAACAGGAGATCATGCGGATAGACGGCAAGGCCGCAGCGTTCATCCAGCGCGGCGACGCGTTCGGCGACCTCCTCGCGGTCCTTGCCGTGCACCATGCAGAACAGGTTGTAGCGCCATTCCGGCAACTGTCGTTTGCGCCGATAACACAGCGTAACGTTTCCGGTCGCTGCGATGCGTTTGCCGAAATCGCCCGCGATGTCGTCCGGCACGTCCCATACCGCCATCGCATTCGCGGTGTAGCCCAATTCATGATGGCGCACGACGACGCCGAAGCGCTTGATCACCGCCGCGTCCACCCAGCGTGAAATCGTCGCGATCGCATCGTCCTCCGGCACGCCGAGCCGCGCGTAGGGGCGCTCGACCAGCGGCAGGCCGTCCTGCAAGGCGGCGACCAGCGCGCGTTCTGCATCGCTCAACTGAACCGAGCGTTGGCGCAGGTCAGGGCTGGACGCATCGTAGTGATTCTCCTGCGTGGCCAGGTCGAACCCGAGGTCGATGTGGAAATCCTCCAGCATCGGTAGCACCAGCAGGCTGCCGCACGCGGACCGGTCTTCGATGTCCTGCAGCACCGCCTGCAATTCCCGGGCGGAAGGCGCGGTCGCGACAAACCACAGGTTGTAGCGATGCTCGCGTTCGTAATTATGATTCACTTCGGGATGGCCGTTGATGATCGTCGCGACTTCGACCACCCGTGCGGCGGGAACCGCGAGCGCCGCCAGCGTGCTGGCCCCGATGGCATTCGGACGGAATACCGCGCCGACGCGACTGATCATGCCGCGTTGCTGCAATCGTCGCAATGCGGCAATGACCGCCTGTTCATCCGTGCGCAACTGCGCAGCCAGTGCAGCGAATGGCCGCGGCAGCAGAGGGAAATCGCGCTGGAAGGCATTCAGCAGCGTGAATTCCAGTTCGCTCAGCAAGATGGATGCCGTTGCACTCATCTAGAGTCCCGTGCGCGCGGCGCGCGAGGTAAAGAAGATCCCGCTCGGCGCAGTGGCCGGCAACACGGTGCGTTGCGCGAAGGTCGCCGTGTCGTACACCACCACGCGATTGTCATCGCGCGCCGAGATCCACACGGCCTCGCCGCGTGGTGTGAACTCCATGTGGAGCACCGTCTTGCCCGGTTCCAGCCGCTTCACGACGCTGCGCGTTTCCACGTCGATGACTTCGACATGGCTGTTGGTCGGGAAGGCAAAGTTCACCCATACCTGCCTGCCGTCGGGACGCGCCATCACGAACACCGGCTGGCCGGAGACGGGAATGCGCGCCGCTTCGCGCCAGGTTTCCATGTCCAGCACCAGCACTTCATGTCGCCCGATGGCGGGCAGGTAGGCGAATTTCCCAGCCACCGCCCAGCCACGCAGGTGCGGCATCTTGTACACCGGCAGTTTTTCCTGACCCTTGCCGTAACCATCGAGCACGCGCCGCAATCCCTTTTCCAGATGCCACAGGTCGAGCAGGGCCATGCCGTCCTCGCCGAACAGCCCGGCGATGTAGTAGCGGCCGTCCGGCGTGATCATGCCGTCATAGGGCTCGCGGCCGGCGTTCCTGAACTTGTCGATGCGCGGGGCGCGCGGGTTGCTGAAATCGCCGACCCAGATTTCGCCGGCTTCAAACAGGCTCCAGACGAAACGATTGCCCGGCGCATCGGCCAGGCCGACGACCTTCGCGCGCTGCCCCTGCGTGCCGTAGCTGGCCGGCACATCGGCCAGCAATTCGAGCGTGTCGGCGTTGAACACCTTCACGCCGCCCGGCGTGTAATTCTGCGCGGCGATCAGCGTGCCGTCCTGCGAGATCGCGCCGCCGATGCTGTTGCCGGCCTGGACGACGCGCCGCTCGATCTCGCCCTTGAGCAGGTCCACCTTCGACAGGCCGCCATCGCGGCCGAACACATACGCATAGCGCCCGTCGCGTGCATAGACCACCGACGCATGCGACAGGTCGCCCAGGCCCTTCACCGTGGCGATCGATATGCGCTTCGTGGTATCGACCACCTGCACGCTGCCGGTGGCGCGTTCGATCACCACCCCAAGGTCGCCGGTGCCGCGCAAGGCCGGGGCGGCGCAGCCGGCGAGGGCGAGGACAAATGTAGCGACGACTGCAACTCTAGCGTTCACTCGGAAAGCCTTTCAATAGCTGGTTCACGATCCATTGCGCTTCTGCTTCCGTCATGAAGGGCTTCCATGGCGGCATCGGCGTGCCCGGGCGGCCCTGCAGGATGGTGGCGGTGAGCGACTCCACGGGCTTGTCGCCGAGCGTTTCGGGAAGCAGGGCAGGGCCGAGGCCGCCTTTGAGCGTCAGGCCATGGCAGGAACCGCAGTCCTGGCGGACCAGGTTGATCAATTCGCTGCGCCGCGCGGGCGCAGGGTCGGCAGAATAGGGCGCAGCATCCGCTGCGAAGACGGGGTGGAAGAAGCTTGATGCCATGACGAACAGCAGGATTTTCAAGGCGATGCGCGCGCCGGGAGGATCGTGCATCAGCCTGTCGACCGGCCGACTTGCCGTGCGACCTGCCGTACCGTGCATCTGGTTCATCCTTGTTCCTTTTTTCGCTTCGGAGGTGCGGGATAGGCGCGTGCGCATCCCGCACTTCCGGTTCAGCCAGTCGTTCGCTTACTTGAGCGACAGCACCCACTGGACCAGCGTCTTGATGTCCGCGTCGCTGACCCTCGGACCATTCGGCGGCATCGGGATCGGGCCCCAGGTGCCGCTGCCGCCGTCCTTCACCTTCTTCACCAGCATCGCTTCCGCATCCTTGTTGCCGGCGTACTTCTTGGCGACGTCCTTGAATGCGGGGCCGACCACCTTCTTGTCCACCGTGTGGCAAGCAAGGCAGCCGTCTTTCTGCGCGAGGGCGCTGGCGTCGGCCGCATAGGCGGTCCCGCCCAAGAGCAGGGCCGCGCCGGCGCCGATGACTGCAACGAAAGTTCTCATCCTCTTCTCCTTTTAATAGACGTCATGCTGCGTGTTGTTGACATTGAACTTGCCGGTCGGCGTGATCAGGCGCGGGTCCTTGATCACGGCCTTCAGCTTGCGGGTCTTGTCATCGACCACGACAATCGCGGACTGCTTGTCCTTGGCATTCCATATCGAGAACCAGACCTCGTCGCCGGCCTTGTTGTATTCCGGCTGCACGACGCGCTTCGCGCCCTCGCCGAGATTGGCCCATTCCGCGATCGGCAGGACCTCGAACCCCTTGTCGAGATGATTGATGTCATACACCGCGACCGACTGGCTGATCTTGGCATCCGGATTCAGCGGCGTGTCCACCCACAGGTTGTGCGACTTCGGATGCGTCTTGATGAACAGCGAGCCGCCGCCTTGCCCCTTGATCGATGCCACCACTTTCCACGCCTGCGCCTTGTGCTTGACCGGATCGGTGCCGATCAGTGAGATCGATTCGTCGCCAAGGTGGCTGGTCGCCCAGACCGGACCGAACTTCGGATGGATGAAGTTCGCGCCGCGCCCCGGGTGCGGCGTCTTGCCCACGTCGACCAGCGCGGCCAGCTTGTCTTCCTTGGTGTCGACCACGGCGATCTTGTTCGACGCATTGGCCGCGACAAGGAAGTAGCGCCCGGTGGAATCGAAGCCGCCGTCATGCAGGAACTTCGCGGCATCCAGCGTGGTGATCTTCAGGTTGTTCAGGTCCTTGTAGTTGACCAGCATGATCTTGCCGGTTTCCTTGGCATTGATCACGAATTCCGGGTTGTAATGCGAAGCCACGATGGAAGCGACGCGCGGCTCCGGATGGTATTCGTTGTCGACCGTCATGCCGCGCGTGGACACGATCTTCAGCGGCTTGAGCGTGTCGCCTTCCATCATCACGAACTGCGGCGGCCAGTAGGAGCCAGCGACGGCATACTTGTCTTCGAAGCCCTTGTACTTCGAGGTTTCCACCGAACGCGCTTCGAGGCCGATCTTGATCTCGGCGACGTTGTCCGGCTTCTCCATCCACAGGTCGATCAGGTTGATGCGCGCATCGCGGCCGATCACGTACAGGTAGCGGCCCGATGCGGACAGGCGCGAGATGTGAACCGCATAACCGGTCTTGATGATGTTGATGATCTTCTTGGTGTCGCCGTCGATTAGCGCCACCTGGCCCGCGTCGCGCAATGTCGTGGAGAAGATGTTGGCGATGTTGTAGCTGTTCATCTTCTTCGTCGGCCGCTGTGCCACCGGCACGATTTCCTTCCAGGTCGCCTGCATGTCTTTCAGGCTGTATTCAGGCGGTGTCGGCGGCTCCTGCTGCACGTAGCGCGCCATCAGGTCGACCTGCTTCTCGGTCAGGTCGCCGGAGGTCTGCCAGTTCGGCATGCCTGCGGGCGAACCGTAAGCGATGAACACCTTCAGGTAATCGGTACCCTTGGCCAGTGTGATATCCGGCGTCAGCGGCTTGCCGGTCGCGCCCTTGCGCAGCACGCCATGGCAGCCGGCGCAGCGCTCGAAATAAATCTGCTTGGCCTGCTCGAACTCCGCCTTGGTCATCGGCGGCGCCTTCGGGTTGATGTTCTGATGCATTTCTTCGGCGGCCATCGGCGAACCGCCAGCCTGGTACTTCAGCTCCGCGCCTTCATGGGGCTGCTTTTCCTGCGCATGCACGACGGCGATAGCCAGTGGCAACGCCGCCAGCAGTGCCGCGATGGGACGAACGATCGGCTTCATATTTGCTCCTCAAACAGGATGATGAGAACTGCGATTGCTTCGACTAAACCCGGGTGCGGCGCGGCGACATCGAGAAAGTGAGATTAGCCGCAGCCTTGCAAGTTGGTCGTAGAGTGCCGCGATACATTTGGTATTTCCTTAACGCACATCAATTTTTTTCAGAGTGCCGCAAGATAGATTGAACGCCACTGATTGCATAGCGACGCGCGCCGAATCGAATTCGGGCAGCAAGGGACATCATCATGAGCACACCGCCAAGCATCCTGCAGCGTCTCGACCCGACCGGCGAACGGCGGCGCGCGGGCAGGGTATTCCTCGTCGGCGCCGGGCCCGGCGATCCCGAACTCCTGACACTGCGCGCCGCTCGGCTGCTGGCGCAGGCAGACGCGGTGGTGTACGACCACCTCGTGGGCAGCGGCGTGCTGGAACTCGTGCGCAAAGGCGCGGAGCTGGTGTATGCGGGCAAGGAAAAAAGCAGGCACACGCTGCCGCAGGACGAGATCAATACGTTGATCGTGCGGCTGGCGCGCCAAGGCAAGCGTGTGGTGCGCCTGAAGGGCGGCGACCCGTTCATCTTCGGCCGCGGCGGCGAAGAGGCTGAGGTGCTGGCGGAGCAGGGTATCGACTTCGAAATCGTCCCGGGTATCACCGCCGCCAGCGGCGTGTCATGCTACGCCGGCATTCCGCTCACGCACCGCGATTTCGCGCAGTCCTGCCTCTTCGCCACCGGCCATCTCAAGGACGACAGTCTGAATCTCGATTGGGACACGCTCGCGCGCCCGCGCCAGACCGTGGTGATCTACATGGGGCTCGGCGCGTTACCCGAGATCGCCCGCCAGCTCATCGCGCACGGCCGCGCGCCGGAAGTGCCGGCGGCAGTCATCGAGCAAGGAACCACTGCCCGGCAACGTGTCGTCACCGGTACGCTGGCGAACATTCCGCAGCGCGCCGCGGAACAGGACCTGAAATCGCCGTGCCTCATCATCGTCGGCGAAGTCGTCGCCTTGCAGCAGAAGCTGCAGTGGTTCGAGACACGGACGTCGGAGGTCGCGAGACTCGTCGTGAGTGCATAGCAGGGTTTGTCGAGCGCCCGTGGTTGATATTTGGCGGAACAATTCTTGTCCACGAAAAACACAAAAAACACGAAAAATTTCCTTGTTTTTCTTTCGTGCTTTTTGTGTTTTTCGTGGACATCTATAACGGCCCGATCGCATTTGCGCTGCGCCGAGACACACCCAGATGCCTCGCGCTTCGAGAGACAGGTGGACGAGATTCGTCGTGGTCATCCAATGAAATATTTTTCCGATTCATGGCGGCCGTCGACGCGACGTCGTATCACGGCTATGTCGGTTTTTGGTGGAAAGTTGCCAGTTATGCATCAAAAATCGGAGGAAAAGCCCAAATTTCGCTCGTTTTAGAGGAAATTACCCTGCAATTTTCCGGGGCGTTGCAGGTCTGAGCAGAACCTGCCCCTTGACGTGTTGCTTGCTGCACAGGTATGGCTGCCCCGGCAAAGCCGACGCGCCAAACATGCAGGCGTATAATGGAGGGTTGTTTTTCCCGGGCGGCATTTCTGGACGGGAGTCCTCCGCCCTTACTTCACGGCCTGTCACGGGCCCAGCGAAAAGATGATGTCAGACACCCTGTTAGCACCCACGCAAACTGCCGCGCCCGCGGTCCGCTTCGAAGACTTCGGACTCTCGCCCGACATCTTGCGCGCGCTCGCCGACCAAGGTTATGTCCACCCGACGCCGATCCAGGCCGAAGCCATCCCCATCGTGCTGCAAGGCCGCGATGTCATGGGCGCCGCGCAGACCGGCACCGGCAAGACAGCCGGCTTCTCGTTGCCGATCATCCAGCTGCTGCTGGCGCATGCCAGCAGCAGCGCATCGCCCGCGCGCCATCCGGTGCGCGCCCTGATCCTGACACCGACCCGCGAGCTGGCCGACCAGGTGGCCGACAATGTGAAGGCCTACTCGCGTCACACGCCGCTGCGCTCCACCGTCGTGTTCGGCGGCGTCGATATGGCGCCGCAAACGGCCGCCTTGCGCGCCGGCGTTGAAATCCTGATCGCCACGCCGGGCCGCCTGCTCGATCACGTCCAGCAAAAGACGCTGAACCTGTCGCAGACGCAGATCCTGGTGATGGACGAGGCCGACCGCATGCTCGACATGGGGTTCCTGCCCGACCTGCAGCGCATCATCAACCTGCTGCCCACGCAGCGCCAGAACCTGATGTTCTCGGCCACCTTCTCGCCCGATATCAAGAAGCTCGCCAACAGCTTCCTCAAGAACCCGGTGACCATCGAAGTCGCGCGCAGCAATGCCACGGCCGACAACGTTACCCAGGTGCTCTACAAGGTCGACGAAGAAGCCAAGCGCGACGCGGTGGCGCACATCATCCGCGAACGCGGCCTGAAGCAGGTGATCGTTTTCTCCAATACCAAGATCGGCGCCTCGCGCCTGTCGCGCCAGCTGGAAAAGGAAGGCATCAAGGCTTCCGCGATCCACGGCGACAAGACGCAGGCCGAACGCATGGCCGCGCTCGACGCATTCAAGCAGGGCTCCATCGAAGTGCTGGTTGCGACCGACGTAGCCGCGCGCGGCCTCGACATCGCCGAGCTGCCCTGCGTGATCAACTTTGACCTGCCGTACAACGCGGAAGACTACGTGCACCGCATCGGCCGCACGGGACGCGCGGGTGCATCGGGCGATGCGATTTCGCTCTTCACCGACAAGGACGCGCGCTCGCTGGCCGATATCGAAAAACTCATCAAGCACCACATCTCGCGCCTCGAACTGAGCGGCTTCGTGCCGCGTTCCGCCGAGCGCCGCCACCGTCACGAAGGCGCCGAGGAACGCACGCCGTCGAGCAGCCGCGGATCGCAGTACGGCAGCCGCGCCGCCTATGCCCCGCGCAAGGAAAAGGTCGATCCCTGGTTCCTCAAGCCCTACGAACCGTCTACCGCGGCAAGCGAAGCGGACAAGCGCGAGGACGAAAAGGCTCCGCAGGTGAAGCCGCAGAAAGCCAAGGTCGCAGCGCTGCTGGGCGGCCTTCCGAAGCGCTGATCGGTTTTGATGGATGTCCACGAAAGACACGAAAAAATCAAAACAGACTTTTCGTGTTTTTTGTGGGGCACGCCGAGTGTCTTTCGTGGACAAGCTTGCTGCGTTAAAGACGAGCCCTTCCGTCCTTGCTCCATCTCCTTTATCTGGACGATCTGCTGAAACCGATAAACATCGAAACGAATGTCCACTAAAGACACAAAACACGCAAAAAAGTCTTTATTGCTTTCCGTGTTTTCCGTGGACAAAAATTTCCGCTCCGCGAATGACCATATTCGATTGATCTAAGGGTTCATCAGAAAGCGCGCCGCCCAGGCTGTTGTGGCCTGCTGCCAGAAATCTTCCGTCGAGGCCGCCCGGTCAACTGGCAATTGCAGGAAGCGCGCGGCGGCGATCAACTCCTGCAGCGGGTGTGCCAGGTCAAGTGCCAGCGCTCCGGTCTGCTTCGAGAGTTTTTCGCCCAGGTCATTCGTCACCACTGGTACGTGCAGGTAGGACGGCGTCGGCACGCCGAGCAGGTGTTGCAGGTAGATCTGGCGCGGTGTGGAATCGAGCAGGTCCGCGCCGCGCACCACATGTGTCACGCTCTGGTCGGCATCGTCCACCACCACCGCCAGCTGGTAGGCCCAGAAGCCGTCCGCACGACGGAGCACAAAGTCGCCCACCTCGGTCGCAAGGTTCTGCGCGACCTTTCCCATCCAGCGGTCCTCGAAGCTGATATCGGCATCCGCGACATCCGGCACGCGCAACCGAAAAGCGCGCGCCGTCTTTCCCGGAGCGAGCCCGCCGCGGCATGTTCCCGGATACACCGCCGCGCCGTCGCTGGCGATGCCGATGCGCGAATCCGCGATCTCGCGCCGCGTGCAGCCGCAGGGATACACATGGCCATTCAACCGCTCGAACGCGGCCTGGTACAAATCCTTGCGCCGGCTTTGCCAGACGACTTCGCCATCCCATGGCATGCCGAAGATGCGCAGGCATTGCAGGATGTCCTCCGCTGCGCCCGGCACGGTGCGCGCCTCGTCGATGTCCTCGATGCGCACCAGCCATTGCCCGCCGTGCGCGCGCGCGTCCAGGAAGCTGGCAAGGGCGGCGACCAGCGAGCCTTTGTGCAGCGGGCCGGTGGGCGAGGGGGCGAAGCGTCCGATGTAGGGCGTCATCGTTGATCGCAAAGCGGTGTGCAGTCGGCAGGCGGGTCAGGCGCCCGCGGTCGCGGTCGGCTGCAGGGAGGCGCCTTGCCCGCGCTGGATATCGATGGAAGGATCGAGCCAGGTGCAGCCGGCGAATTCCTCGTGGCTCAGGTTCATGACGGTGAATACCAGCGCGAGATCGCGCCATTCGTAATTGTTTACCAGGTGCGTCTCGCTGCTGGAGAGGTTGACCGCGATGGAATAGCTGCCCGGCCCGAGATTCATCGGGAACGCGAAGGAATAGACTACTTCCTCGCCCGGCTGGACATTCTCCAGCGGCATGTCCTTGAGCGCGGTGTTGGTACCGTACATCGGTTGTCCGAGGCGGTCCTTGATCATGTAACCCAGTACCAGCCGCGGAATCGGCGCCATCGCCTTGACCTTGATGCGCAAGGTGGTCGCGCTGCCGACATCCACTGCTTCCACCCGTTCGCCCTGTTCGTTGAACAGCGCGATGTCCGCGATGGTTGCTTCGCCGGAGCCGGACACGGTCTGGATCTTGCCATGCGCGGCTTCTTCCTGGCGCACCGTTTGGTTCTCCCGCTCGGCCAGCATCGCGTTGTAGAAGTCCATGATGGCTTCCGGATCGCCTTCCTTCGCCAGGCGGCCGGCGTCGAGCAGGATGGCGCGGTCGCACACCGACTGGATCGCGGTCTTGTCGTGCGACACGATCAGCAGCGTGGTGCCGGAATCGCGCAATTGCCGGATGCGGTCGAAGCTCTTGTGCTGGAAGTAGGCATCGCCGACAGACAATGCTTCGTCCACGATCAGGATGTCGGGCCGCCGCGCCGTCGCCACGCTGAACGCGAGGCGCATCTGCATCCCGCTCGAGTAGACGCGCACCGGCTGATCGATGTATTCGCCGATTTCGGCAAAGGCCTCGATCTGCGGCATCAGCGCCGTGATTTCCTCGGTGCCCAGGCCGATCAGCTGGCCCGACATGTAGGCGTTCTGCCGCCCGGTGAAATCCGGATGAAAGCCCATGCCGAGCTCCAGCAGCGCGGCGACGCGTCCGCTGATGGCGACGTTGCCAGTGGTCGGCTGCGCGGTGCCGGTGATCAGCTTGAGCAGCGTGCTTTTGCCCGCGCCATTGATGCCGATGATGCCGACCGCCTCGCCGGGCTGGACGTGGAAGTTGATGTCCTTCAGGACCCACTTGAGCTGGTGCCGCGGCTTCGCGCGCGGCAAGAGCCACTCGGCAAGGCGGGACCAGTGGTTCGGGTACTGCTTGTAGGCTTTCCCGAGGTTGCTGACGTGTATGGTGCCCATCAGGTCTTGTCCATTATTTCGCGGGTCATGGCCGGAATCTCAGCCGGCGTTACGAATCTTGAACACATAATACTTGTTCATCAGAAAGGATGTGCCGACATAAATTACGCCGGCAAAGATTTGGCTCAAGCCCTTGTGCATGCCGAGCCGGTGGATCAGGATGAGCAGTGTCGCGAAATTCAGTCCATAAGCGACAGCGAACACCGCGACAAAACGGATGACTTCCTTTCGCCGTTCCTGAGTGCTGTTGAATGTGTAGTTCCTGTTCAGCACATAGGAAACCACGAGGCCCACTGCATAACCCGTCATGTTGCTTGCTTCCGGGCTCATTCCCACCAGGTACATGCAGGAAAAAATGACGAGATAGCCCAGCAAGGTATTCAGCACGCCGACGATAATATAGCGAATGAACTGGCTCATGGGGCGAGACTTGCTTGCACCCAGTATTGTCCGCCGAGCGGAAGCCAGCCGAGGTGAGGTTCCAGGGACGTCAGCGCAGGCAGGCTGGGAGGAATGAACAGGCAATACGACCGGCGCTCCATCCTGAACCCGGCCGCGCGCAATATGCCCAGCATTTCCGACGGCTTCAGCAGAACCGCATCGTCATCATAAGGACAGGTGCTGACAATGCGCCGGGTGACAGGGTTGTAGGGATTGTGCTCGAACACAAACAGACTTCCGCCGGCGGCCAACCGTCCCGCGATCTTCCTGGCGACCGCAATCCGTTGGTCGACCGGGACATGATGAAATACGCCGGCAACGAAAATAACGTCGAATGGCTCCATCGATTCGGTCCGGTCGTCTTCCAGCAGGAATTCGATGTCCGGGTTTTCCTGCCGGGCCGTCTCCAGGCTCGCACCGGAGATATCCGAGCCGACAATGACGGCCTGCGGAAATGCGTGTTGCAGAAAGGGAATGTTTCGCCCGATACCACAGCCATATTCGAGGAGCCGTTTGACGGGAGCACGCACCTGCTTGCGCACGATCTCGACCTTGTAGCGGGCGAAATATTCTTCGCTTGGCGAGAAGAACTGCGTCTTCTCCTTCAACAACTGATTGTAGTTGTCGGTGTAATCATCGAAGTTGACACGATTACTCATGATGCGAAATATCCTCCTCGACGATATATCGCGGCCGTCCTTTGACTTCTTCGTAGATGGCGCCGATATAGGCTCCCATGATACCGAGCACGATCAGGGTCACGCCGTTGAACAGCAGGAACAGCGATACCAGCGTCGTCCAGCCGCTCGGAAGCGCCTTTGCGACGAAATAATTGACAACCGCCGCCAGCATGAACAGGAACGCGAGCGCGGCAAAGCCGACGCCGACGAAGATGCCCATTTGCAGCGGCTTGGTGCTGAAGGACAGGATGCCTGCCATGGCCAGCTGCATCATGCGCGACAATGAATATTTCGACTGCCCGGCAAAGCGTTTCTCCGCGACGTATTCGACACAGGATTGCGAATACCCGATCCATGAGAACAATCCCCGCAGGAACATGTTGCGTTCCTGGAAGCCGGTCGACAGAGTGCGCGCGACGCGTGCCGAAATCAGGCGGAAATCCGCGGCGTTGGCATTGATCGGCACTTTCGAGATCGCACCGAGCAGGCGATAGAACATGTTCCCGACCATCTTTCTGAAAAAGCCGACATCTTCCGTATCCTTGCGCACCGTGTAGACCACGTCGTGGCCGCGTCGGAAATTGGCAATCAGTTCGAGAATGGGTTCGGGCGGATGCTGCAGGTCGCTGTCCATCATCACGATCGCATCCGCATCGAGCGCATGCTCGATCCCTGCGAGCAGCGACATCTGGTGGCCGAACCGGGATGACATCGCGAGCACGCGTGCTCTCGTGTCTTTCTTCACGAGCTCACGCAGTACGCCAAGCGTGTTGTCCGTGCACCGATCCACCACAAAGAGAATCTTGCCGTCGACATCCGTCAGCATGTCGAGCACTTTTCGGGTCCGCGCATGAAAATGCGCGATGACCTGTTCTTCGTTAAATACCGGAACAACGACGGTCAGTTTAAGCGTTGACACTTGCCCTCCACAGTTTCATGATCCGCATCGTGCTTGTGACGTCGGCGTAGATCACCGGTACGTCATAACCGGTCCGGTTCGTGAGTTCGGGTGCTTCCTGCACAACGGATGGCGCAATTCCGTGCATCGCCAGGCGGCGCGTCATGAACTCGCGCATCGTCACCGGAACGCCGCTGGCGACGTGGTGTATGGACCCGGTCGCGGCATGGGCCGAGATCGCCAGTATCTGCTCGGCCGCGTCGTCGGTGGAAATATAGTCGCGCATCGCGCCAAGCGGGCCGAGCTCAATCACGGCTTTGCGACCTGTCAGCACGTCGTCGATCTGCTTTTGCAGCCGCCCGGCGAACAGCCGTTCCGAGAGGCCCGGGCCGTCGAGGTTGAAGACACGCGCAACAACCACATCGACACCCCGGCTTGCGTAGAGCGAGCAAAGCTGGGTTTGCCAGGCCTTGGTAAGGCCATAGACGGAGACCGGGGCAAGCGCGCGATCTTCCCGGACCGGATTCTCCTCGGGATTTACCACGCCGTACTCGGCTGCGGAGCCGATCAGGACGACACGCGTCGATCGGCCCGATTGCTGCACGGTGTCGAGAAGATGCCTTGCGGCGTCCACATTGACCGCATAGGCTTCCTGAAAGTCGCTCCCGAATGTCGCGGCGAGATGCAGCACCACATCGGGCTCCGTGCTGACGACCGCAGCCGCAAGCTGTGCCTGGTCGCGGACATCGAGCCGCAGCGCATCGACGCCGGTGCCGGTGCGGCTGGCCACAATGGCGCGATAGCGGTCGTCCTTTCGAAGCCGGTTGGCCAGCGCCTGTCCAAGCGCACCCGTCCCGCCGGTGATCAGCACTTTTGTCATTATGGGATGCCCAGCTTGGATGCCAGCTCTGCGAAATGCACGTCCGCATATTCGTAATCATCCGGCCGGCCGATATCCAGCCAGTAGCCGGAGAAGGGGCGGATGTTGATGCGCCGCTTGTTCGCCAGGCCATCGATCATCAAGTTGTCGAAGCCGTATATCTTGCCGCGAGGCAGCGCTTCGACGATCGACCGGTTGATGCAGTAGATGCCCATGCTCACATCGAAATCGTAGGTCGGCTTTTCCTGAAACGCGGTGAGCAGGCCATCCTGGTTGTAGCGCAGTACGCCGAAATCGATCTTGACGTTGCGCTGGTAGGCCGACACGGAAATCTGGCTGCGTGTCTCGACATGCGTTTCAAAGAAAGCGCGATAGTCGAGGTCGCACAGGATGTCTCCGTTCATGACGAGAAAATTCTCCGGCAGATCGTCGATCAGCGTGAGCGGCCCGATCGTGCTCAATTCGCCTTCCTCGAGCGAATAGTCGAGCTTGAGTCCGAGCCGCGACCCATCCCCGAAGTAGGCCATGATCAGGTTGGACAAGTGGTTCACCGCAAGCGTGACGTGAGTGAATCCCGCCTGACGCAGTTGCATCAGGATGATTTCGAGGATCGAATATTTTCCTCCCAGCGGCACCAGCGGCTTCGGAATCAGCGTGGTATAAGGGCGCAATCTTGTTCCCTTCCCACCCGCAAGAATGATGGCTCTCATAGGATTGTTCTTTTAAAGGTTGTACAGCCAGGCCTTGTAGCGGGCCAGATTCTCCGGTTGCCTGAACCAGGCGATGGTATCAATCAGTCCGGCGCTCAAGTCATACTGCGGGCGCCAGGGCGTCAGCGACTTGATCAGCGTGTTGTCGCCGATGAGGCGGAAGACTTCGGACGCATCGGGGCGAAGCCTCTGCTCGTCGGTCACGATGCGCGCATTCGGATTCAATTCGGAAATCAGCGTTTGCGCGACATCGCCGATCGAGTATTCCTTGCCGCTGGCGATGTTGATTTCCTTGCCGACAGCCGCATCGGCTTCCGCCAGCGCGATGAAGCCTGCGGCCGTGTCTTTCACATAGTTGAAATCGCGCGTGGGCGTCAGGCTGCCCAGGCGCAGTTCCGTCTCGCCCTCCAGCAGTTGGGTGATGACTGTCGGGATGACCGCGCGCGCCGATTGCCTCGGGCCATAGGTATTGAACGGGCGGACGATGACCACCGGCGTATTGAACGACCGGTAGAACGACTCGGCCAGACGGTCAGCGCCGATCTTTGTCGCGCTGTACGGCGATTGTCCCTGGAACGGATGTTTCTCGTCGATGGGCGCGTATTGGGCGGTGCCGTACACCTCCGATGTCGACGTGACGAGAACGCGTTCGGTGCCGAGCTTTCTTGCCGCCTGCAGCACGTTCAGCGTGCCCTTGATGTTGGTATCGACGTAGGAATCCGGCGAATGGTACGAAAACGGAATGGCGATCAGCGCGGCCAGATGAAACACGACATCGCACCCCTTCATCGCCTCGAAGACGCCGTTCGGGTCGCGGATATCGCCGGCAAACACGTCCAGGCCGCGCGCCACGTCCGGCGGCAACGTATCCAGCCAACCCCAGCTGTTGAGAGAGTTGTAATACACAAAGGCGCGCACATCGCAACCATGGGCCAGCAGGGCTTCCACCAGATGGCTGCCGATGAAGCCGTCAGCGCCCGTGACTAATACTTTTTTTGATTTCAGGTCCATTTTCATTCCAGGATTATTTGCTGCAAAAGGCTTCGCGATGCTCCGATTTCGGTTTCGACGATACGTCCAGGTCCATCACGTAGAACTGCAGGCTTCTCGGATCCCCGGGTGCATCAAGCCGGGGCAGCGAGGTCAGGAAGCGCAATGCGGTCTTCTTTCCGGCGTCCACCTCGAGCGCGAGCCGCACAGGCTGGCGAACGCCGGACGTTTGTACGTTCAAGGGCTGCTTCGCTCCTTCAATCTGCACGGCCCCATCGTTCGGGGAAGCGATGTCGAATGCCGCGCACACGTCCAGATCGACGTCGTCGGGGTTGCGCAGCTCCAGCGCCGCCGCATCCTTCGCCCAGCGGAAGCGCCGTCCCTCCGGATTGCGTTCCTCTTCGTAGAATCCGTCTTTCCATGCGAGCAGCACGCCGCCGCCGAGCAGGCTCGACGACTGGCGCCTGAACTCGCTCTCGCCCAGTTCCGCGCGAAGATCTGCCGCGACTTTCCTGATGTCCAGGATCGCATAGCGCTTGCTGCCGATGTCAAGCTGTTGCGCTGCGCCGGATGCCAGGCTCGCCAGCATTTCGCGTCCCTGATCCTTGTACGCCGCACGGTCCAGCCATATGGCGTCAAAACCGGACAAGGCCGCAGCCCTGACCAGGTCGGCACCATGCAGGGCATTCAACTTGTCTTGCCATGTCCGGTGCTGCCGCGTGAACGATGGCCAGCTCCATTTGACATGTTCGGACCAGAGATAGGGGCGGCCGTGGTCGTACGACATCATTTCGTTGAAGGTGCTGATGGGCGGGTATCCGGTGAACGGCAATTCCAGCACACTGGCGCCCGCGGGGAAGGCGTGCTCGAGCCGAGCGACCGCAGCACGCTCGTCGTGAACGCGTAGCGTGTCTTCAGCAAGATGCGCGCGCAGGTTAGCGCCATCGAGCAGCTGGTCATACAGGCTGAAGGCCATGAAGCATCCGAGCAGCACGGCGCCAATCACCCGTCCGGCGGGATGGGCGTTGCGGAATTTCTCTTGCAGCCAGAGTCCGGCGGCGGTTATCGAGAAGAACGACAGATAGACCGAGAACCGGTTGTAGGCGCGGATGTCCGGCACCGACAGCACGTTGATGACGGCGCCGAATCCCCCGACCGTAATGACCAGCAGGGTTGCCAGTCCCAGGCTGGAAATGCTGCCTATCGGCTGTTTCAGCGGCGTGCCGCTGCCCAGGCGCAGGACGGACAGGATCATGATCAGCAAGCCGAGCGCACCATACAATCCAAGCCGCGCGGTCGTGTTCTCGTTCTCATTGGGGAAGTTGGCATGCGCAGCCTTGCGGGCGATCCGGCCGAAAGGCTCGATCGGATTGGCGGCATGCGGCGACAGCATCAATCGCAGTTTCGCGCCGTAGATTTCCGATTCGGCAATCGACTTGTATCCCATCTCCGGCGGCAAGCCATGCTTTTCCCATGCGAGGAAGGCGGGTGTCAGGTTGATTGCCGTCGAGGCGCTGACCAGCGCAATCGCCAACGCCGGCAACCGGAGGGCGCGCATGCTGCCTCGCTTGCATGAAATCAGGCCCGCCATGCCGAACAGCAGGGCCGCGAAAAAGCTGTAATACACATAGTCGAATCCCTGCAGCACGCATGCAGCAAGGCCGGCCATGATCGCATTCCTGCTGTTTCGCACGCCGTCCGGGTATTA
>JAKACN010000233.1 GCA_021821365.1 Pseudomonadota bacterium
TTGATTCAAGCTGCCGCCCTTCATGGGCGGGAGCATGACGCCTGCGCCTGCGCGCGCATGAAAAATTTGTAACGAGAAGGGGCGCCTCGCGGCAGAAAGTTTTGAGGTGCAACATGCTGGATCGTGAAGGCTTCCGCCCGAACGTCGGCATTATCCTGCTCAACGCCCATAACGAGGTGTGGTGGGGAAAGCGGGTGCGCGAGCACTCGTGGCAATTTCCGCAAGGCGGGATCAAGTTCGGGGAAACGCCCGAACAAGCCATGTTCAGGGAACTGGAAGAGGAAATCGGCCTTCGTGCCGAGCATGTCAAGATCATCGGACGCACCCGGGACTGGCTGCGTTACGAGGTTCCGGACCGTTTCATCAAACGCGAGGTGCGAGGTCATTACCGCGGCCAGAAGCAGATCTGGTTCCTGCTGCGAATGACCGGTCGCGATTGCGATATCAATCTCCGCGGCACCGATCACCCCGAGTTCGATGCATGGCGCTGGCATGACTACTGGGTTCCGCTGGACGTAGTCATCGAATTCAAGCGCGAGGTCTATCAAAAGGCATTGCAGGAATTATCACGCTTCCTGAACCGTTCGATGCCCAGTAACTCCAGTCGTCATGGGGCGCGTTACCTGCGTCAGAGCCATCCCGGAAAGGGACTGGGCGAAGCCGCGCCACCGACAGCCAAACCGAAGAATGAAGCATAAGGGCATGCACATGCAAAGAGTGCCGACACCCGCGCAGAGCGGCGATTTGCGCCGTGGACGATACGGAATCCGCTTGTGCCGCCTGGGCGCGGCCATCTGCCTGCTCGCCGCAAGCCTCGCTGCCAGCGCGCAATCGCGGTTCGAAGAAGACTTCGACGACAAGGACAAGCCATGGGAAGAAGTCGCAATCCAGCTTCCGGCTGCGCCGAAACAGGAAAACCTTCTGCCTTTCTATGTCAGTCCGACCGCAACGCAAACCTTCGCAATTGATGCGCGTTCCCTATCAGTCGGCTCGGATGGTGTCATCCGCTACACCCTGGTTGCCACCAGTGCGGCAGGCGCGCGCAACATCAGCTATGAAGGCATCCGTTGCGCCTCATTCGAGAAAAAGCGGTATGCCTTCGGCCAGCCGAACGGCGCATGGTCGCGCTCGCGCCGGGACACATGGGAACGGATCGACAGCAATGCCGCCAACCGGCAGCATGCAGTCTTGTTCAAGGATTACTTTTGCGATGGCGTAACGGTCGCCGGCAACGCGAAGGACATGATCAACAGGATCCGGAACAACAAACCGCTGTCGTCACAGAGTGACACAAACTAAAAGCGTCTTGCCCGGCGTCGGCCGGGCAATGGCACCTCATGTCAGAGCAGCACCATGTTGTCGCGGTGAATCAGCTCCGGTTCTTCCACAAAGCCCAGAATAGCCAGGATTTCCGTTGAAGGATGGCGCATGATGCGCCGTGCTTCAAAGCTGGAATAATTGCTGATGCCCCGGGCGATCGCGCGCCCCTTCTCATCAACACAAGTAATGACATCGCCGCGACCGAATTCGCCGGATACTTCAATGACGCCGATCGGCAGCAGCGACTTTCCTTCGGCGCTCACCTTTTGCACTGCTCCCGCATCGAGCGTGACCTTCCCGGCCGTCTGCAGGTGATCGGCCATCCACTGCTTGCGTGCGGTCAATTGCGCCGTCTGCGCCACGAGTTGCGTGCCGATCGCCTCTCCCGAAGCCAGCCGTGTCAGAACACGGTCTTCCCGCCCCCAGGCAATCACGGTGTGGGCCCCGGAAGTTGCCGCGCGTTTGGCGGCGAGGATCTTGGTCAGCATGCCGCCGCGGCCGATGCCTGTGCCGGCGCCGCCCGCCATGGCTTCCAGTTTCGGGTCTCCGGCCATGGCCTCATGCACGAATTCCGCCGCCGGATCCTTGCGAGGGTCGGCGGTGTAGAGGCCTTTCTGATCGGTCAGGATGATGAGCGCGTCCCCCTCGATCAGGTTGGCCACCAGGGCACCGAGTGTGTCGTTGTCGCCGAACTTGATTTCATCGGTGACCACGGTGTCGTTCTCATTGATGATCGGCACCACGCCGAGGTGCAACAGCGTGAACAGCGTTGAGCGCGCATTCAGGTAACGTTCGCGGTCTGCGAGGTCGGCGTGCGTCAGCAGCACTTGCGCGGTCCGCAGGTGGTGCTGACGGAAACTTGTTTCATAAATTTGTGCCAGACCCATCTGGCCCACTGCCGCGCACGCCTGCAGCTCGTGAACGCCGGTTGGACGCTTATCGAAACCGAGGCGTTGCATTCCCTCGGCAATCGCACCGGAGCTGACCAGGACGACCTGCTTGCCAAGCGAGCGCAGGTACGCAATCTGTTCCGCCCATTTTGCGATGGCGGCGTTATCCAGCCCCTTGCCGTCGTTGGTAACCAGCGATGAACCGACTTTGATGACGAGGCGTTTGGCTTTCTGTATGACGGAATTCATGTTCATCTGGACGCAGCCACCCTGCCGACAGAAGCCGATGGCTCGCATGTAGATTGTTCCGGCGGCCGCCGGAACCGTAGTATTCAATACACAACCCTTACCGAACCGGTTTCGGGCCTGTTCTAGTCTTCGATCACCTTGAAGCGGGGATCGTCCGGATCAATCGATACGATACCACGCGCTTCTTCCACCATCTGCGTTTCCTCCGCGCGATGCTCATGCTGGCGTTGCTGCGCGAGGTGCTCGTAGATGGCGACAATCAGGTCCTCGCACCCCTCTCTGGTCAGTGCGGAGATCTCGAATGCCGGGCCCTTCCAGCCGAAACGCTTGATGAAATCCTTCACCCGTTTTTTTCGCTCATCTTCAGGAACCATGTCGAGCTTGTTCAGCACAAGCCAGCGCGGCTTGTCATACAGCGTCTCGTCGTATTTTTTCAGTTCCTTGACGATCGCCTTGGCTTCCTTTACCGGATCCACTTTCTCGTCGAACGGCGCCAGATCAACGATATGTAACAACAGCCTGGTGCGCTGCAGATGGCGCAGGAACTGATGGCCAAGCCCCGCGCCTTCAGCGGCACCTTCGATCAAACCAGGAATATCGGCGATGACAAAGCTTTTTTCATGGCTCACACGCACGACGCCGAGATTTGGATGCAGCGTGGTAAAGGGATAGTCGGCAACCTTCGGACGTGCATTGGATACCGCGCTGATGAAGGTCGACTTTCCTGCATTCGGCATGCCAAGCAGGCCGACATCCGCCAGAACTTTCAGCTCCAGCCGCAATTCGCGATGCTCGCCCGGCTTGCCGTCCGTCTTCTGTCGCGGTGCGCGGTTGGTCGACGACTTGAAGTGGATGTTGCCCCAGCCGCCCTCGCCACCCTTGGCCAGCAGGACGCGTTGCCCGTGCTCGGTCAGATCGGCAATGTTTTCGCCGGTATTGATATCTGTGATCAGTGTGCCGACCGGCATGCGCAGCTCAATGTCGTCCGCACCCTTGCCATAGCAATCGGAACCGCGACCATTCTCACCGTCACGCGCCCTGTGCAGCTTCGAATAGCGGTAATCCACCAGAGTGTTGATATTGCGATCGGCAATCGCCCAGATGGTCCCGCCCTTGCCGCCGTCGCCGCCATCCGGGCCGCCGAACGGCCGGAATTTTTCGCGGCAAAACGACGCGACGCCGTTACCGCCGTCACCAGCAATGACTTCAATTTTTGCTTCGTCGATAAACTTCATGATTTGCCGCCAAAAATGGCGCGGGAAAGAAAAAGAAAAGGGATACGGCAGTTCTACAAACTAAAAAGGCCCTACCAACGGCAGAGCCCTTTTCTGGATGGCTTTCGCCTGATGTTGCTGTGTCAGGTCCGCGTCATGCAGGAACGACGATCACGGTATGACGCTGCAACGGGCCCTTGGTGGTGAACTGCACCTTGCCGTCGATCAGCGCGAACAGGGTATGGTCCTTGCCCATGCCAACATTTTCGCCAGCATGCATGCGGGTGCCACGTTGACGGACGATGATGCCGCCTGCATTGATGGATTGGCCGCCGTAAACCTTGACGCCCAGTCGTTTCGACTCGGAATCGCGACCGTTGCGCGTAGTGCCGCCGCCTTTTTTGTGTGCCATTTCAGACTCCTTGGTATCCGGTAAGCTCGTTCAACAACTCAGGCGTTGATCGAGACGATTTGCAATTCGGTGTAATTTTGGCGATGGCCTTGACGCTTCTGGTAGTGCTTGCGGCGGCGCATCTTGAAAATTTTGACCTTGTCATGGCGACCGTGCGCCACTACCGTTGCCTGGACCTTGGCACCTTCAACCAGCGGCGCACCGAACTTGATGGTGTCACCAGCGCCCACTGCGAGCACTTGGTCGAGAGTGATTTCGGAACCAATGTCAGCCGGTATCTGTTCTACTTTGAGTTTTTCGCCAGCAGCAACCTTGTATTGTTTGCCGCCGGTTTTTATGACCGCGTACATGTGAGACCTCATCGAGTGTTGTAAATAAGCGTTTTCTTCCGGAAGCGCGCCGTTGCATCTGGGCGAATCAAGAAAACCCCTGATTATACATGCACTTAGCGCGCCGGTCAAAACTTGATTTGACTCGACTCCGGGAAGCTTTATCGACCTTTGCCAGACTTGCCAGTGATGGAATAGCAGGTTTGTCGTCGTATAATCCCTGAAATTCACGATTTCGCAGGTTTTATCTTGTCTGCCGCCCCCCAGCCCGCCACCCAAAACAACGTCATCCAGCCGATTTCCTCTGACATGGACGCCGTCAACGCGGTCATCCGTCGCCAGCTGTATTCGGATGTCCCCCTGGTGAACCAGATCGCCGAATACATCATCAGCGCCGGTGGCAAGCGTATCCGGCCGGTTCTGGTGCTGCTGATGGCAAATGCCCATGACTATCGCGGAACGCATCACCACGACCTGGCGGCCGTCGTAGAATTTATCCATACGGCAACATTGCTGCACGACGATGTCGTCGACGAATCATCCATGCGACGTGGTCGCGAGACCGCCAATGCCATGTTCGGGAACGCCGCTTCGGTGCTGGTGGGCGATTTCGTATACTCCCGCGCCTTCCAGATCATGGTGTCCGTGGGCAGCATGCGTGTCATGCAGATCCTGGCCGATGCCACCAATGTGATCGCCGAAGGTGAGGTGCTGCAACTCCTGAATATGCACGACCCGGATGTCACAGAGGATCGCTATCTGCAGGTTATCCGTTCCAAGACAGCCAAACTGTTCGAGGCGGCGGCTCAGCTTGGCGCACTCATTGCGGGTGCTTCCGACGAAGCCATCGATGCCGCAGCCGAATACGGACGCTCGCTCGGCACTGCGTTCCAACTGATCGACGACGTGCTCGACTACTCCGGCAACGCGTCAGACATCGGCAAGAATGTCGGTGACGACCTGCGGGAAGGCAAGCCTACTTTGCCACTGATTTACCTGATGCAGAATGGCACTCCCGAGCAGCGCCAACTGGTGCGCACCTGCATCGAAAATGGCGATGAGCAGCATTTCGATGAAATCCTTGCCGCCATCACCGGCTCCGGCGCGCTGGACTACACCAAACGCGAGGCTGAAAAAGCGGCCCGGCGCGCCGCAGCCTCAATTTCTCAACTAACGAATAGCCAATTCAAGGATTCTCTGCTACAATTATGCGCTTTCGCAGTCGACCGTAATCATTGAGCGGCATTGGCCGTTCAATCACTGCAAATCGGGGTGTAGCTTAGCCTGGTAGAGCGCTACGTTCGGGACGTAGAGGCCGGAGGTTCGAATCCTCTCACCCCGACCAATCTTGCATACGCAAACTTCCTTACGGTGACCCTTTGGATGCCGTACCTTTTTGGGTGCAGTTGCTTGCACTCTTCCTTCTAATATTTTTTTCCGCGTTTTTCGCGATGGCCGAAACGGCGCTGATGGCCGCCAACCGGCATCGCCTGCGCCATCTGGCCAAGCGTGGCAACAAGCTGGCTTCGACTACACTCTGGCTGCTGGAGCGTACCGACAAGCTGCTGTCCCTGATCCTGATCGTCAATACGCTCATCAATGCGCTGGCGACCGCTCTCGTCACGGCCATCGCCATTTCCATGTTCGGCAACGAGGAAAGCGTGATCACGATCGCGACAGCTGCTGTCGCCTTCCTGCTCATCGTGTTCGCCGAAATTTCACCCAAGGTAATCGGCGCAACCTACCCGGAACGTATCGCACTTCCAATCAGCGTCGTCTTGAAACCATTGATGAGCCTGGCGAAGCCGGCGATCTGGTTCGTCAATCTGTTCGTCTCGCGCTTTTTGCGGCTCTTGCACGTCAGGACCGGCCAGGGCACCCATGAACAGCGCCTTTCGCGTGAAGAACTTCGCTCCATCGTTCTCGAAGGAGGCACCTTCATCCCCCAGAAACACAAGAGCATCCTGCTGAACCTGTTCGACCTCGAAAAGATCTCCGTGGAGGACGTGATGACGCCGCGCGCCCAGATCGAGGCGCTGAACCTGTCCGTTCCGGTGGAGCAAATCACACATCAGCTCACCACCTGCTATCACAACAAGCTCCCTGTCTGCGAGGGCGAAATCAATCGTATCGTCGGCATTCTGCATGTCCGAAAGGCCATTGCCTTGATCAATCAGGAAGAAGAGCTGACCGTCGAGCATTTCCGCAATCTCCTCACCGCCCCCTATTTCGTCCCGGAAGACACGGACGTGTTTACTCAGTTGCAATACTTCCAGGAGAACCATGAACGCCTCGGTATCGTTGTCGATGAGTACGGCGAAGTCCAGGGTCTCGTTACGCTGGAAGACATCATCGAGGAAATGATTGGCGAGTTCACGACCTCTCTGCCTGGCGCCGCGCGAACCGAAGGCTTCGGCTGGGACGAGCGCGGAGAATGCCTGCTGGAAGGGGCGACCAGCTTGCGCGACATTAACAAGCACCTCGGGTTGGACCTCCCGCTGGACGGCCCGAAGACGCTGAATGGCCTGCTGCTCGAAGAACTCCGTCAGCCTGAAGATCGGAAAGTGTGTCGCCGAAATTGTCCAGGTCCAGAACCAGGCGATCAAGATCGTCAAGCTGATCAAAATCTGATTCTCCCCAAATCACTCCAAGCGTTCCATAGAAGTCACACTTCGTCGCAAACAGTGATGTCTGTTTGTCACAATATCTTTACAAATCAGATGCCTATAGGCATTATCTAATGCAACTTGGACGATTCTGACCCAATTTCCGGCTGAATTCATGGCGGCTGTTCTCCCCAATCAGGCTTCAACTTCGACAGTATCCGGCCTTGCACGCGCACTCGTGCAAGCCGGTCGGCTGTCGGCGCAGCAAGCTGATTTGCTTAACAAGCAGGCCGCCAATGACAAGCTTGCGTTCATTGACGTGCTGCTCGCCGGTGGCAGCATCGATGCCCGGTCGCTCGCCACATTCTGCTCAGAAACTTTCGGGTACCCTCTGCTGGACTTCGCGGCATTCAATACAGCCTACCTGCCGGAAAACATTATCGATGCGCGGCTGATGCAGAAGCAGCGGGTCGTTGCGCTGGCAAAACGAGGTAACAAAGTATCGGTCGCCATTTCCGACCCGACCAACACGCATACGCTTGACCAGATCAAGTTCCAGACCGAGCTGACTGTCGAGCCGGTCATTGTCGAACACCCCGTTCTCCTGAAGCTGGTTGAAAAACTCGGCCAGAGCGCAGAGGAAAGCCTCACCGAAATGATCGGTGAAGACCTGGAACTGGATCTCGGCGAAGAGGAAATGCCGGCCGCAGCCGCGGGCGAAGCGACCGCAGCCGCCGAGATCGACGATGCGCCGGTCGTCAAGTTCCTGCAGAAGATCCTGATGGACGCCATCAACATGGGCGCATCGGACTTGCACTTCGAACCGTTCGAAAAGTTTTACCGCATCCGTTTACGCGTCGACGGCATCCTGCGCGAGGTCGCGCAACCGCCGCTGGCGATCAAGGAAAAGCTGGCATCGCGCATCAAGGTGATTTCGAAGCTCGACATTTCGGAAAAGCGCGTGCCGCAAGACGGCCGGATGAAGCTGGTGGTTTCCAAGAACCGCGCCATCGATTTCCGCGTCAGCACTTTACCGACCCTGTTCGGTGAAAAAATCGTGATGCGTATCCTGGATCCGAGCCAGGCGCAAATGGGCATCGATGCACTTGGCTACGATGCCGACCAGAAGGACCCACTGCTCAAG
>JAKACN010000234.1 GCA_021821365.1 Pseudomonadota bacterium
CTGGCTGCCGTGGACGAAAAGGACTGGCTCTCGTCATCGGCGGCGAAGACGCGCTGACCGGCGATCGACGCCGAGTGCGTTTGTGATACCATGCCTTCCGGGCTGAGCAGGAAGCCCATTCTCGCAAAAGCCAGTGCACCTGCCGACGTTCACATCGCGTTCGTATTTCAAGGCACATACCTGTTATTCACTTTTGCCGCAGCGAGAGCGGCATGACAAGGTGACAAGGAGCATGGTATGCGTTTCAATTTCTCTTCCCGACAACACGATCAATCCGACAGCCCGAATGCGGATTTCCTGCGCCGTCACGCGCGGCACATGCTGCGCGACGCGCATTCCGACAAACCCGGCAAGGCGCTGCCGATCGTTCGCCGCGTGCACGCCGCGGGCATTTCGCCGGAGCCGCGCCTGACCCATCTTTATCATGCGCGGCATTCCCTGCAACTCAAGCACATGCTGCGCACCATCGCCACCGAACTGGGTTATGCGACATGGGCAGCGTGCAAGAACGACGTCGATCGCCGGCCGCCGCAGGTGCTCGACCGCTTCCGTCTCGATATGGGAGCGTTCGGCGATTTCAACCAGCTCTGGTTCGCCAGCGAGACGGCCGCGCAGCAGTGGCAGAAGGAGCATGGCGGGCATCTCGTCGTCTACGGCAGGCAGGCTGTCGTGATGTCCTGATCCGGGTCAAGATCCGGCGCGTCCCGGCCCCGGAAGCCAAGTCTTTGGCTTCCGGAGTCAGGGCCTGCGTGGCGCCCATTGCCGTCGATTGCCCTAAGATCGGTCGGGCAGGTTCCTGAGCTGTTCCGACCCAAGATCGCAGGGATGAAACGATGAACGCAACAAGCCGACAGACTTCCGGCACGCCGGACAGCGCACTGCTTCCCTCGCGCCGCCGCGACCGTGCGAGCGCGGAGATCGTGGAAAAGGGCATCGCGCTGCAGAAGGTCCTCGGCACCCAGGCGGCCGCGGATTTCCTGCGGCGCAAGCTGATTGGCATGGAAGTCACGGCGCGCGTGCTGCTGCGGCCGTCCGAACGCAGGGATGCTTCGATCTGGTAGCGCGTCGCGCGAGCCCCGCCCTGATTACACTCTCAGCCGAACTGCCGCCTGAAGCGCCGCACGCATAATGCGAACATCGCACCGCCCAATCCGATCAGCGCCAGCACCGACGGCCAGAGTACATCCAGCCCCGCGCCACGGAAGATGATGCCGTACGAGCATTCGATGAAGTGGTGCAGCGGCGACCAGTTCACCAGTTCCGCCAGCCACGGCGGCATCGATTCCGGCGCGGTCCAGGTGCCCGACAGCATGGTCATCGGCGCGGAGATCAGGATGGTGAGCATGCCGACCTGCGCCTGGTTGCGCACGAAGGTCGCCATCAGCAGGCCAAGCCCGGAGATGTTGAACACATACAATGCGTTGAGGGAAAAGAACAGCAACGCGCTGCCGCGGAAGGGTACGTCGATCAGCGGCTGCATGATGCCATACAGGCTGGCGGCCGACCCGATCACCACCAGGATGGTCGTCGCGATGACCTTGGACAGCATGACCTGGAACGGCGACACAGGAGAAACCAGCAACTGCTCGATGGTGCCGCGCTCCTTCTCGCGCACGAAGGCCGCGGCCGGAATCAGGACGGCCACCACCGTCATCATCGTGAGCCACTGGCCGACCGCGTTGAACCAGTGACCGTTGAGCGTGGGATTGAAGGCGACGCGCATGCGGTTGTCGATGAAGGCGATCGACGGCGGCGGATCGCCCGACGAAATCGGAGACATTCTGATCCGCTGCACATAATCCTGCGCAAAGTCGCCGAGGATGCGTTCGACATAGGAGGGCGCGAGATAGCCGAGCGCGACATTGCTGGCATCGACCTGCAGTTGCAGCCGCGCCGTCTCGTTCCCGCTGCGCAGCGTCTCGTCGAAGCGCTTCGGAATGTCGAGCGTCATCATGGTCTTGCCCTTGTCGAGCAATTCCAGGCCTTGCGCGGAACGCGCGACATGTCCCTCATTGCGGAAATAGGGCAGCATGAAATGCGAGGCGAGTTCGCGCGACGTCGTGCTGCGGTCGTCGTCATGCACCGCGAGCCGCGCATTGAGCAGCTCGCCGGTCATGCCCACGCCGGCCACATAAATGTCGAGGGTGAACACATAGACAACGAAAATCAGCAGCGGAATGTCGCGCAGGAGTTGCTTCAGGTCCTTCTGCGTCAGCACGGCCACGCGGCGCACCCACAGCGCGAGCGCACGGCCGGCAGCGGAAGAACCGTTCACGATGGCGTCCTCTTGCGGAACACCGCATAGGAGGCGAGCAGCAGGCCGGCCGCGTAGACCGCGAGAAACAGCACATCGCTCCACAGGATCGCCCAGCCGGTTCCCTTCAGGAAGGTGCCCTGCACGATGTTGTTGTAGTACATCGGCGGGAAGAGATGCGCGAGCAGGCGCGAGCTGTCCGGCAGGAATGCCACCGGCGTGAACATGCCGGAGAACTGGACCGCCGGCACGATCGCGAGGATCACCGTGATCAGCAGCGCCGAGCCTTGCGTACGCACCAGCGTCGAGACGAGGAAGCCGATGCTGCAGGTGCAGGAGACATACACCACGGATGCAATGAAGAAGAACAGCAGGCTGCCCTTGAAGGGCGCGCCGAAATGCAGTGTCGCGATCAGCCAGAGCACCATCGTGTTCACGGTCGAGATCATGATGTTGGGCAGCAGCTTGCCGAGCAGGTATTCCGCGCGCGTGACGGTGGACGCGTAAATGTTGTAGATCGACCCGGTTTCCTTTTCGCGCACGACCGACAGCGAGGTCAGCACAGCGGGCGAGACCATCATGGTGAACATGATGAGCGAGGGCGCCACCGACCAGATGCTGCGCAGTGCCTGGTTGAACAGGTAGCGTACTTCAAGATGGATCGGCTGCACCATAACCTGCGCGCGGGAGGGCGGCATGCCGAAGCGTTCGGTCAGTTGCTGCACCTGCAGCGCGCTGTTCGCATCGCGGTTGATGGCGTCGACGTAGCCGGCGATGCCGCGCACGCGATAGGCGAAGGTGCCGTCGAGCAGCGACTGGATCGCCACTGTCCTTCTTGCCTTCAGATCCTGTTCGAAGCGCGGCGGAATGACGAGCACCAGGCGCAGCTTGCCCGCGCGCAGCAGACGGTCGCCTTCGTGCGTGTCGGGCAGGTAGCCCTTGAAGGAAAAATAGCGCGAGTCGATGTAGTGATTGGCATACTCGCGGCTCATTGCGGAGTGGTCCTGGTCCAACACGGCGAAGGGGATGTTCACGGTGTCCATGTTCATGCCGTAGCCGAACACGACCATCCACGCGACAGGCATGATGAAGGCGAGCAGGAAGAACACCCGGTCGCGCACGATCTCGCGCCATTCCTTCAGGACCAGGGTAGTGACGCGCTGCAGGTTCATGCGCGCGCTCCCGTACCGTCGCCGCCTTGCTCGAGGCGCGTGATGCGGTGGACGAATACATCTTCGATGGAGAGCGGTTGCGGAGTAATGGAAGGCGCCGCGCCCAGCGTGCCGAGCAGCGCGATGATGCGTGCTCGGTCCAGGTCCGGTGCACGAGACAGCACGTGGATGTACTTGCCGTGCAGCGACGCGCCCGTGAATCCCGCCTCGTTCAGGAGCAGCAGCGCGCGCTGCAGCGGGCTGATGGCGACTTCCAGCAACACGCCGGCGTCGGCCTCCGTTTCACGCTTCAGTTGTGCGGGAGAGGCATCGGCGATGATGCGACCGCCGTGCATCAGCGCAAGCCGGTCGCAGTATTCGGCTTCCGACATGTGGTGCGTGGTGACGAGGATCGCGACGCCGTCCTGGCGTACCAGGTCGAACAGGATGTTCCAGAAGCGGCGCCGTCCGATCGGGTCGACGCCGGATGTCGGCTCGTCGAGGAACAGCACCTGCGGACGATGCAGCAGGGCGCAGCCGAGCGCCAGCCGTTGCCGCAGCCCCATTGGCAGGCTGGCGGCCGGCGTGTCGCGATTGCCTGCCAGCCCCGCCATCTCCATCACCCATTCGGTGCGCGATGCCGCCTGCTTGCGGTCCAGCCCGTAGATGCCGGCATACAGGCGGATGTTCTCGATCACGCTGAGGTCGGTATACAGGGAGAACGCCTGCGACATGTAGCCGATGCGCTCCTTGATGCCTTGCGATGCGGAACGCATGTCCGCCCCGGCAACGTAGCCGGTGCCGCTGGTTGGACGGAGAATGCCGGTGAGCATCTTGATGGCGGTCGTCTTGCCCGCGCCGTTCGCGCCCAGCAGCCCGAAAATCTCGCCGGGGGCAACGGAGAAGGTCGCATGATCGACCGCACGAAAACTGCCGAAGTCGCAGGTGAGGTCGAGCGCCTCGATGGCCTTGACCTGCTTTGCCGGTATCGTAGTTTCCTCAGGTTTCTGAAGCGGCTCCGCGCCGCGTTCGCCGCCGCCGATGAGCGCCACGAAAATATCCTCGAGCGGGGCGCCCGGCTCGAGCGCGTGTCCCGGTAATTGCGCATGTAGTGATTCCGGTTCGCCCGTGGCGAGGATCCTTCCTTCATGCATCAGCGCGACACGATGGAAGCGGCTGGCCTCGTCCATGTAGGCCGTCGAGATCAGCGCCGTGATGCCGCGCTCCTGCACGAGGCGGGCGAGAATGGTCCAGAAGTCGCGGCGCGAGACGGGATCGACGCCGGTAGTCGGCTCGTCGAGGATGATCAGTTCCGGCTCGTGCATCAAGGTGCAGACCAGCCCGAGTTTCTGCTTCATGCCGCCCGACAGATTCTTCATCGGCCGGTCCTTGAAACGGGTGAGGCGCGTCATCTCCAGCAACGTCCCCTTGCGCTCGGCCAGTGTGCGTTCGTCCACCAGCCGCAGGCGCGCGAAGAAATCGACGTTCTCCTCCACACTCAGTTCGCCGTACAGGTTCTGGCCCAGCCCCTGCGGCATCAGGCCGATGCGGTCCTTGATTCTTTCGCAGGCGGCGTCCGAATCGAGGTTCACGCCGAGCACGTTGACTGTGCCGGCATCGAAGGTCTGCACGCCGGCAATCGATTTGAGAAGGCTGGATTTGCCTGCGCCGTCGGAGCCGATCAGGCCGAACAGCTCGCCGCGCCGCACGCGCAGATGGACGCTGTCGGCGGCCCGGGTTGCGCCGTAGGTCTTCGCGAAGCCTTCGACGCGGATAACGTCGGGCGCTACCAGCGCGGACGGGTCCACTCGACACCTTCCTTCCATCGTATGACCGCGTCGGCGGGCAGTCCCGGCGTGAGACGATGATCGGGGTTCTTGTCGAGATAAAGCTTGACCCCGTAGGTGAGCTTGGTGCGTTCGTCCTGGGTTTGCACTTCCTTGGGCGTGAACTCGGCGCGCGAGGAAATCATTTTCACCGTCGCGGGAAAAGGCGTGTCGGGAAAGGTGTCGGTGTAGATGCGCGCCGGCAGGTTGAGGCGCACTTTGCCGATCAGGGTTTCCGGCACATAGACGTTGAGATAAAGCTTGTCGAGATCGACGATGTCGAAGATCGGGCTGCCCGCGCCGAGGACTTCGCCCTTGTCGCGAAAGCGCGTGATCACCACGCCGGCGGAGGGCGCCTTGATCGCCAGGTCGTCGAGCACGCTGCGCGCTTCTTCCAGCGCTGCCCTGGCCTGCGCGAGCTGCGCATCCAGCGCGACGATCTCGGCTTCCTTCGCTTTCAGCCTGTCCCAGCCGAGCCGGGCATCGGCAAGCTGTTTCTCCGCCTGCCGAGTGGCATCCTGCGCCGACCGTTCATCCGCCTTCGCCGCCGTCAGCACGAGAGCGGCCTGCTCGGCGCGTTGCGCATCGACGAAATGGCGCTCGACCAGCATGCGCGCGCGCTCCGCCTCGCGCGCCGCCTGTTGCGTCGAGGCCTGCGCCTTGGCGTCGTTGTTGCGCGCACGAGAAAGCCCGGCCTCGGCCACGGCGATGCCGTTCGGCACTTCCTTCTTCAGCACGTTGTACGCACTTTTCGCGGCATCCAGTTGCGCTTGCGCGGCACCAGCCGCCGATGCCAGTTGCCTCACCCGCGCGCCAGCCTGCGAATCGTCCATCATCGCTAGCACCTGCCCGGCAACGACAGCATCCCCTTCGCGCACGCGCAATTCGGCAATGCGATTGGCAATCTTGGGAGAGACAACGACATGATCGCCTTCAATGCGGCCGTTGGCCTGGATCAGTCCTTCGGGAAGCGAGCGGTCATTGGCATGCCGATAGAAAAGCCAGCCCGCGCCGGCAAATGCAACAGCCGACAGAACAATCGCGATAGTTCGTTTGCGGGCCCACATGCAGCGAGTGTAGACATCCAGCCCACTTCGTTTCGTTGATGCAAGTCAAAGCTTGTCAAAACCTTATCGCGGACGGCACAGCGGTTTGCAGAAAGCGGATGGGGTTATCCGCAGCACAAAAGCTTCTGTCCACGAAAAACACGAAAAGCACGAAAATTCTTGAATTTTGTGTTTTTCGTGTTTTTCGTGGACACAAATCAAACGGTGATGTGCAAAGGCACATGCTTGCGCGATGCGAACAGAACTCAGCTGCCCAGCGCGCGCATCTCGCTGTACAGGTTGGCCTTGCCTTCGAAACCGATGCCCACCAGCTCCGGCATCGTGACATGACCGTTCACCACTTCGACGCCATCCGGAAAGCCGCCGAAGGGCTGGAACAGGTCGGGGTAGGATTCGTTGCCGCCGAGACCGAGGCCGGCCGCGATGTTGAGCGACATCTGGTGGCCGCCGTGGGGAATGCAGCGGCTCGGCGACCAGCCGTGCTGGCGCAGCATGTCGAGCGTGCGCAGGTATTCGACCAGGCCGTAGGAGAGCGCGCAGTCGAATTGCAGCCAGTCGCGGTCGGGACGCATGCCGCCGTAGCGGATCAGGTTGCGCGCGTCCTGCATGGAGAACAGGTCTTCGCCGGTCGCCATCGGCTTGTCGTAGTAGTTGCGCAGCACCGCCTGCAGCTCGAAGTCGAGCGGATCGCCCGCTTCCTCGTACCAGAACAGGTCGTATTGCGACATTGCCTTTGCATAGCCGATCGCGGTATCCATGTCGAAGCGGCCGTTCGCATCGACGCACAGCTTCTGGCCGTCCTGCAGCACGGACATGACCGCGTCGATGCGGCGCAGGTCTTCCTCCAGCGGTGCGCCGCCGATCTTCATCTTCACCACCTTGTAGCCGCGGTCGAGATAGCTGCGCATCTCGTCCTTCAGCGCGTCGTTGTTCTTGCCGGGATAGTAGTAGCCGCCGGCGGCATACACGAAGATGTCCTTGTTCACCGTGCCGTCGCCGTAGCGTTCGGCCAGCAGGCGGAACAGCGGTTTGTTCTCGATCTTCGCCACCGCGTCCCACACCGCCATGTCGATGGTGCCGATGGCCACCGAGCGCTCGCCATGGCCGCCCGGCTTTTCGTTGGTGAACATGCAATTCCAGATCTTGTGCGGGTCGAGATTGGAGCCTTCGTCATTGACCAGCGATTCCGGCTTCGCGGCGAGGATGCGCGGAATGAAGCGCTCGCGCATCAGGCTGCCCTGGCCGTAGCGGCCGTTGGAGTTGAAGCCATAGCCGACCACCGGCTTGCCGTCGCGGATCACGTCAGTGATGACGGCGACGAGGCTCAGCGTCATCTTGCTGAAGTCGATATAGGCGTTGCGGATGGGAGAACTGATCGGGATGGTCTTTTCGCGGATGTCGACGATTTTCATGGCGTGCTCCTTGGTCTGAAGATATGTTCGGGAACAGGACGCGGCTTCCTGTGTGCCGTGCGATGCCGATACAATACGCCTTGCCGAACACTCTATAATTCACCTGGATTCACACCATTATTCACTCAAAGTGAAATACGATTCCTCCTCCGAACTCGCCTTCTTCGTGCTGCTTGCAAAAAAAGCCAGCCTGTCCGCCACGGCGCGCGAACTCGACATCACGCCACCGGCCGCGACCAAGCGCCTGGCACAACTGGAGCAGCGGCTGGGTGTGCGCCTGGTGAACCGCACAACCCGCACGCTGAGCCTGACCAGCGAAGGCGAGCTGTATCTCTCGCATGCGGCAAAAATTCTGGCCAACATCCGGGAAATGGAAGAGCAGGTCGCCGGCGGCCGGGCTGCGCCG
>JAKACN010000235.1 GCA_021821365.1 Pseudomonadota bacterium
GAAGCCACCACGCGGCGAATGCAGCACGAAGACGCGCTCCACCTGCACCGGTCCGCCGAACATCACCGGCTTCTTCTCGAACGACGCGGCGATCTCCAGCTTCAGCTCGATGCGCTCGAACAGCACATCCATGGTCATGTCGGTCGCCTTGTTGATGATCACGCCCAGCGCGCCGCTGGCGTTGTGCTCGCACAGGTAAATGACGGTCCCGCCGAAGACAGGGTCCAGCATGGACGGCATGGCAATGAGAAAATGATCGGCGAGATTCAGTCCGGAAACGGGCGCTGCGTCGGAAGATTCGGGAAAATCGGAAGTGGCCCGGGACGACCCAGGCGTCGAGGAAAACGAGCGAGTCTTTCTTGGTTTCACCATAATGAGCATTTTAACAGTTTTGGCGGCAATCCCCGCGACGAAAAAGATCAAGGTAATGAAACCATGATCCGGATTCAAGGTGATTCATGACACGGTTTGACAAGTCTCTGGTGTGGTTCCGGCGCGACCTGCGCAGCTTCGACCATGCAGCCCTGCATCATGCGCTCGGGCAAAGCCGCCGTGTGTATTGCGCTTTCATTTTTGACAAGGAAATCCTGGATGCGCTACCTCGCAGGGATCGCCGGGTCGAATTCATTCATGCAAGCGTCGTCGAGCTTGACGCGGCCTTGCGCAGGCTGGGCGGCGGATTGATCGCGCGGCATGGCTTTGCGGTCGAAGAGATTCCGCGCCTCGCCGCGCAACTGGGCGTCGATGCCGTGTTCGCGAACCATGACTACGAGCCGTCTGCGAACGCCCGCGACGCGGTCGTTGCCCGCGCGCTGCATGCCGAAGGAAGGCTCTGGTCGAGCTTCAAGGACCACGTGGTGCTAGAGAAGAACGAGGTTCTTTCGCAGGCGGGCACACCGTTTTCGGTGTTTACGCCCTACAGGAAGGCCTGGCTGAAGAAAGTCCAGTCCGACGGCGGACATTATTTCGCCGCCTGTCCGGTCGAGCCCTGGGCAGCCAGCCTTGCGCCTGCCGCAGCATCCGAAAGCATTCCTTCACTGACGGACCTTGGCTTCGAGAAAACCGATCTGGCGCAGCTTGGCATCGCCAGCGGGATGTCAGGCGCCCAGGCATTTCTCGACGATTTCCTCGATCGCATCGGGGACTACGCCCGCATGCGGGACTTCCCTTCGATGCGCGGCACATCATGCCTTTCCGTCCACCTGCGATTCGGCACGACCTCGATTCGCGGCCTGGTACGCGAGGCGTTTAATGCCATGCGCGGCCAGCAGGAAGGTGATGGCGCGGCAACCTGGCTGTCTGAGCTTGTCTGGCGCGAATTCTATTTCATGATCCTGCATCATCATCCGCACGTCGTGGAGCAAGCCTTCAAGCCGGAGTACGATCTGATCGAATGGGAATCCGGGGAGCTCGCGCAAGAGCTGTTCAACGCGTGGCGCGAGGGCCGTACGGGCTATCCACTGGTTGATGCGGCGATGCGCCAGCTGAAGCAGACCGGTTATATGCACAATCGCCTGCGCATGGTGACCGCATGCTTTCTTGTCAAGGATCTCGGCATCGACTGGCGCTGGGGAGAACGCCATTTCGCGCAACAGCTGAACGATTACGATCTCGCCGCAAACAATGGCGGATGGCAATGGGCGGCATCAACCGGCTGCGACGCGCAGCCTTACTTCCGGATATTCAATCCGGTGAAGCAATCGGAAAAATTCGACCCGGAAGGCAGCTTCATCCGGCGTTACCTGCCGCAACTGGCAAAGATGCCGACAAAGTTCATCCATGCTCCATGGCTGATGCCGTCCATTGACGCACGGCAGGCTGGCATATGCCTCGGCACCGACTATCCTTTGCCCATCGTGCAGCATGACGAGGCCCGCAAGCGCACGCTGGAGCGTTACGCCGTCGTCAGGAAGGTATCTCTCCCGCGGCAGCGGCGCGAATGAATGGCGAGAAAATGCCGGCAAGAAAAAAGCCCGCGATACCGCGGGCTTGTCATGCAGGCGCACTGCATCTTCAGGCGGCTGGCATTTCCTTCGCCACAAAGCCTGCGATCAAGGCCAGCAGCTGGTCTTCCTGGTACGGCTTGCCGAGATACTCGTTGACGCCGAGTTCCAGTGCATAGTTGCGATGCTTGCCCGCGGTACGCGAGGTGATCATGATGATCGGAATGTGGCGCGTGCGCTCGTCGCTGCGCACATTACGCGTCAGGTCGAAACCGTCCATGCGCGGCATCTCGATGTCGACCAGCATCACATCCGGCGTGACCGATTGCAGTTGTTCCAGCGCGTCCACGCCGTCCTTCGCCAGCACCACCTGATAGCCCTCGCGCGTCAACAGGCGCTGCGTCACGCGTCGCACGGTCAGCGAATCGTCGACCACCATCACGATGCTCTGCGTACGCAGGCCTTGCACCGGCCCGGAAGCCGGCGTCGAAGGCGCCAGCCCCGCCATCTCCGCCACCGCGCCCATCAACGCGGGCGCATCGGAGGGAGTGATGCGCGGCGCGCGCAGGTTCTCATGCGCCGCACGCTGCGATAACGGTACGGGATTGAGGATGAGCACGATGTCGCCGGAACCCAGCACGGTTGCACCGGCTACGCCGATCAGGCGCGCCAGTTGCGGGCCGATGTTCTTCACCACGACTTCGCGGTTACCGATGATTTCGTCCACGTGCACCGCCACGCGATCGTGGCCGCTCTTCAGGATCATCAAGGGCGAGTAGTGTTGCGCAACCGGCGATGCGGCCGTATCGCCGAGCAATGCCGACAGGTAGTACATCGGTACCCGCTGGCCCTGCCAGATCACCACGCCATCGTTGTATGCGGAGGCAAGCGCGTTGGTCTTGAGCTGCTGTACCTGCTCCACCAGGACCGAAGGCACCGCGTAGGTCTTGCCGCCGGTCGTGAGAAGCACCACCTGCGTGACCGCGAGCGTCAGCGGAAGGTGGATCGTAAAGTGCGTGCCCTTGCCAGGTTCGGACCAGGTCGAGACCCGACCGCCCAGTGCGGCGGCTTCCGAGCGGACCACGTCCATCCCGATGCCGCGCCCCGCAAGCTCGGTGACTTCCTCCGCCGTGGAGAATCCTGGATGGAAGATCAGGTCGGTCACTTCCTCGTCCGACATGTCGCTGCCGTTCGTCAGTAGGCCGATGCGGCGCGCCTTGTCGCGGATCCGCCCCAGGTTCAGGCCCTGCCCGTCGTCGGAAAACTCGATCACGACTTCGTTGCCATCCTGGCGGATCTCCACCAGAAGTTCACCCACTTCGTCCTTGCCCGCGGCACGGCGCGCCTCGCGCTGCTCGATGCCATGCACGATCGCATTGCGCAGCAGGTGCTCGAACGGGCCGGTCATCTTCTCCAGCACGCCACGGTCGATCTCCACCCCGCTGCCGCGGATATCGAGGTTGACGCGCTTGTCCACTTCCTTCGCCGCCTGGCGCGTGACGCGGAACAGGCGCTCGGCAATGCTCGCGAACTGCACCATGCGCACGCGCATGAGGTCCTGCTGCAGGTCACGCGTCAGGCGCCCCTGGGCGACAAGGTCGCTCGCTGCGGTGTCCAGGGTCTTCACGAGGTTCTGGTGCACCGAGCCGACGTCGTTCACGCTCTCGGCCATCATGCGCGTCAGTTCCTGCAAGCGCGTGAATCGGTCAAATTCAAGCGGATCGAATTCCCGGTCCGCCGAATGCGCCATGCGGGAAGTAATCTGCGTCTCGGCCTGCATTTCGATTTCGCGCAACTGGTCGCGCAGGCGGGTAACGTTTTCGGTCAGCTCCGACAGCGACAACTTCAGCGTATCGACTTCCGTCTCCAGTTTCGAGCGCGAAATGGAAACTTCACCTGCCTGGTTCACGAGACGATCCAGGATGTCGGCACGCACGCGGACCAGCGGCGACTGGCTGGCCACCCCGGCGACAGGCCGCAGCGCCGGCGCCGCGACCGTCTCCCGATTACCGCCATGGACGGGCATCAGTGGGGCCAGCACCACGGGCTCCTGCGAGGGCGACGGCGCATCGGCAAATTCGGCATCTTCGGGCTGGACGGGTTCCGCCTTCGCAGCATGCGGGTTCTGCAACTGCTCGAACATCTGAAGGCCCTGGTCGTAACGGACCAGCAGGTCGTCGATGGCCAGCGGCGACGGTGCGCCGAGGCGCATGATGTTCTCGATGCGCGTCTCCATGTCGTGCAGATGCTGGCCGAGACCCATCGCGCCCGCCATCCGAGCGCTGCCCTTGAGAGTATGCAGGGAGCGCAGGGTCGATTGCGGCAGGCTTGTATTGGCCGGCTGCTCCTGCCACCCCCGCAACGCAGCGCCAAGTTGCGGCAGGATGTCGCGCCCTTCCTCCAGGAATACGGGCATCAGGTCCGCATCGAGTTCGTCTTTCAGAGTCAGCGCCGGATCCTCGGCCTGTTCGCTTTCCGTCGCGAACACGGCCTCGGCAAATGACGCCGCACTCTCGGCTTCGGCCACCGCCGGCAGGGACTCCACTTGCTCCTGTTGGCGCGGCATCTCATCGACCACCTCGCGCGGTGCGGATGAATCGATTTCCCACTGCCGCATGTCGATGGCCGGTACTTCCGTCCGCGGCAATTCCAGTTGCGCACGCCCTGAAACACCATCCTCCGCGCCGGCATCGTCATGTTCGGACCGCGTCTCGACGTCATGCAGCAGCGCAGTCAGAATCCGCACATATTCAGGCTGATGGGACGGCATCTCGCCCAGCGCGAATTTCTGGAGCATCAGCCGCATCCATTCGACACTTTGTTCCAGCGTATCAAAATTGTTCGGCGCAAGGCGTGCCGCCTTGCGCGACAGGGATTGAAGCGTCAGTTCAAGCGCGTGCGCAACTTCCTGAAGCGGCGTGAAACCGACGGTTGCCGAACTGCCGGCGAGCGAATGCGCGGCATGCACCGCATGGACGTTCGCAGCGCGATCCGGTTCGTGGCGCCACTCCGCGATATCCTGCGCGAGCGTGCGCACCAGTTCGTCTGTTTCGGCGAGATAAATGTTGTGAAGCGGAACGCTGATCTCGAGATCCCCGATGCGCTTGACGTTATCGTTGTGCTTGACCTCCGGCGCATGCATCGTCGGGAACTCGATCACTTCCGCGATCGACACTTTCGGCATCGACGGCTTCACCGGCCTGGCAACCTCCTGCTCCTGGGCCGACGGCGAAGCCGCAGCCTTTCCTGCGTCGAACATCGCAAGATCATCCTCCGACAGGTTGACTTCCTCCGCTTGTGGCAAGGCAGCGTCGAGTTCAGGCAGCATATCGAGATCGGTGGCCAGCGGCGCATCGCTTTCGGCGGCGAGCGTCATCTCCGCAGGCGCATCGGCTCCAGGGCTTGTCGTCGTGTCGAGGATGTCCTGCAGTTGCCCCACGCCGAACACTTCCATGGACACCGCGTCCGGTGCTGTCGCCTCGTCCGCGTGAACTGGCGCCTGTTCCTCGTAGACGAACTGGCCGCCGGCCTTGACACGCTCCGCCGCAGCAATCAGCGCATCCGGCGTCTGCGCAGAACCTCCCGAGCGCTTGAGATCCTGCACCCAGGCACCCAGGACTTCGGCCGCCTTGTCCAGCAGCGCATAGAGCTCCGCATCCCCGCCGCGCGCTTCCGCGAGCCGCAGGTTCAGCACCTGTTCGATACTCCAGGCGGCTTCGCCGAACGCGATCAGTCCGACCATGCGGCTGCTTCCCTTCAAGGTATGGAAGGAACGGCGCAGGGTGGTGAGATGATCCTGGTTATGCGGCTGGCTGCGTGATTCCGGCATGGTCTGCCGCACCGTTTCAAGAACCTCTTCCGCTTCCGACAGGAAAATCTCGAGGAGCTCGGCATCGATTGCCTCGTCGCTTGCCGGCGCGACGACGGGCGGCAGCGTCTCCGCGAGCGGCATCACCGGCACAGTGGCCGTGATGATTTGCGCCAGCGCCTCCTGCGAGGCGGGAAAGTCCGGACGCTCGAGAATTTCAATGCCAGCCTTGGCACGATCGCCTGCCTCCGGATTGTCGACCAGGGTTGCGTCGAGGCGAATCTGCTCCAGAGATTCTTTCAGTTGCTCCTGCAGCGCCTGATTGCCCGGTTCCACGCTCAGCGAAATCGCAAGTTCGGCGGACTGCTGCTGGGAAATCGCGAGTTCGTCCTCCACGGTTGGGAGTTCAGGAAGCGTCGGCTCGGCCGGAGGAAGATCGCTGTTCTCGACGGACGCCGTTTCCGTAACGGCGTCAACGACAAAAGGGTCGGGTTCTGGGTCCTTTTCGACCATCCTGGCATGGAAGACGCCACGCGCTTCGTCGAACGCGAAACGGTTCCGGGTATTGTCCGACTGATGCTCCAGGCTTTCAATGAAGAAGCTCAGCGCACCCACGTTCTGCGCAACCTGCTGGAAGTCCTGCAGCTCCGGCGCATCTTCCTGCTCGGCTTCCATGAAGCGGCGCACGGCCTCCCGCGTGTGCTGGACGGTACGCACGGCATCGGTCTGGTCGAGCACCGCCAGCGCGCCTTCGATCTGGTGCAGGATAAGGTCAAGCTGCCCCAGCGAGGCATGCTGTGCGGGATCGCGGAAATATTCGTCGAGCATTTTCTCGACCTGGCGCAGGCTCGTCTGCATTTCACCCGCAAGCGCCATCATCGTCTGTCGCTGCTGCGCTTCGCGCGACATATCGTCGAGCCACTCGGCGGCCTGCTCCGGCGTTTCGCCGGATACCACCGCGAGCAGGCGTGCCGTCATTGCGTCCGCACGTTCCGCGAAATTGTCCGACAGGCGGCCGATATGATTCAGGGAGTTTTCGACAAACAGCAGACTGGTGGCCATTTCCAGGCCCAGCATGTCGCCCGGCCTGGCCCGCGCAGCATGTCGCGCAATGCCTTTCAGTTCGCGCAGAAGCTTGGTCAGCGGCGCCGAGTTGAGCTTCGTCCCGGCATCGGCGAGGACATGCATTTCATGTTCGAACGATTCGGCCACGGTGGCATCCCCGCCCGCGATCCGGTTCCAGCAATTCTTTGCCTGCGACAAGCGCTCCTTGGCAGCAGCAAGGGCATCGACATCGATCTGGCCGTAACGCTTCGTGTCGTAATCGGTCGGCACCAGCCCGTCAAGCTGATAGGCGGTACGGATCTGCCGCGCACGGGGTAGTGGCTCCTCGGTCCTTGCGATAAAGAACAGTGCGTCGCGCAACAACCGTTCGGCGATGCTGGACGATCCCTGGCACAGCCTGCGTATCTGCAGGTTGATTCGCGCGAATAGCTGCTTGACGTAGATTTCGTTCGCGATCTGGCCGGCCGATACCGCTTCGGCCAGGCCGTGCATGACCCACCAGAACGCCCGTGCCTGCTGGGTCCCCTGCAGGCTTTCGATCTCCCCGACGATGTCGCGCATGGCGGCGGCATTCTTCAGCTCGGCGCCGCGGTCGGAGCTCTTCAGGAAAGGCAGGAGCGCCTGCTCGAATCGCTTGCGCAGGCTGACAAACTGCGCCGGCGCGGGCGGTGTCGCCGGCAGCGCAGCGGGCAATTGCGGACGGATTGCCAGATTGGGAAAAAACAGATCGGCCGGATGAATCCGCTCGGCGCCACGCGCCTCAAGCAGCGTCCGATAATAGGGAAACAGGCGCACCGGCTGGTGCGGCATGCCCGACATCAATTCGTCGAGGTATTCGATCAGAGCCTGGTAGCCGCTGCCGATCGCGTCCGCCAGTTCACGGTTCAGCGACAGTTGGCCCGCATCGACACGATCGAGCAGATCTTCCACCGTCTCGGTGATGATGGCGATTCCATCGACGTCGACGATCTGCAATGCGCCATGCGCTTGATGCAGGTAGGTCTTTGCGTGGCGCATCGACGTTGCCTGCGCCTCGGCATCCTGAGAGAGAGCCTCAAGGATCGCGGATCTGGAACGATTCAGCGCTTCGCGGATTTCACCCATCACCCAGGACAGCGGACCGGTGTCGAAGCCGGATGCGGCGCCTTGCGATGAAGTGGAAGAAGAGGTGGTCATGACTGCCTCGCGGGGTCAAATGGCGGCGAA
>JAKACN010000020.1 GCA_021821365.1 Pseudomonadota bacterium
GCCTCGCAAGGCGGCCCGTTCGTTTTTCTCGGCGGGGCGCAGTCACGGCCGGAGGAGGTGGAGTTTGCGCGCGCACTCGGTGTGCGCGATTTCGTCTGCGGATGGGCCGATGCGTTCGGCAGTGGCGGAAAGGGCGGCGACAAGGAGTCGCAAGGGACGACCGAATATGCGCGTGCCAACGGTGCGCTCGCGGTGACGCTGGAATGCGGGCACCACCACAACGCCGATGCGGCCGACGTCGGGTATCGCGCCATTCTTCGTGCGCTGGCGCATCTCGGCATGCTCGCACCCGATTGTGAAGCGGCGCGTTCGCTGAATACCGGCGTGACGCCTGAATCGCAACGTTGCGTCTGGATGAAAAGCGTCTTCTACAAGGAGGCGGAAGTCGCCTTCGTCAAGCCATGGCAGCATTTCGATCGCGTTGCGCGCGGTGAGGTCATCGCAAGCGGGGCCAAAGGCGACCTCGTCGCCCCGGAGGATGGGCACATCATCTTGCCGAAGGCGAGTGCGGCGTCAGGGGATGAATGGTTCTTTTTCGGTACGCCAGGTGCGTTTCCGGGGCAGGCGGCGGGCGACGAGCATGCCGCAGGGATGGCCTGAACGGGTGATGCCGGCGAATCAAGGCTGCCCAGGAATTGTGCATGATGCGAGGGCCGTGACGAGCGCGAGCCGAGAGAAAATACAGCTTTTCGCTCCGATGAAAGAGTTGTATTGTTCCCTTCTCTATTTGCTATGCAGCAAGGCTTTGATACGATCGACACCAGGGCAATGAAATGAAAGGTCAGGCCTGCCATGTCAATCATTCATGGTTGCTGCTTAAACAAGTTGCAAATAAATAAAGTCGCAACACGAGTCTTTGCATAAAAGGGGCTGGGCGAATGAATACATCGCATATCGCGACAGAATCGGACGGCGTGTCATCACCCCGGAGCGATGCAAGTCCGCAGGATAAAAGCATTACGGACGATGCCCACTTGTTAACAGAAGCCTTTCTTAAGGGGGCGGGTTTGCCGGCAGCAGCGCTTCCCTCCGGGCTGACACCGGAGCTGATGGAACTCGTTGGGCAGCTACTGAAGACGTCCATCACCAGTACTCTTGCGCTGAGCAAGCTGCGCGCAACAGTAAAGAGGGAGGCGCACGCAGAAGTCACCATGGTCGTCGTGCGCAATAACAACCCGCTGAAGTTCTTTTCTGACAGCGAGACCGTGCTCACGCAAATGCTGCGCAAGAAGATGCCCGGCTTCATGAGCCCGATAGAGGCAATGGACGATGCGCATGAAGACATCAAGGCACATCAACTGGCGCTCATGGCCGGCCTGCGCGAAGAGATGCGTGCCTTGATCGACTCCTTTAATCCGGCTGTTCTTGAAAAGGATGTGCCTGTCAGGCCGCTGATGGATGCGGTGCAGCCCTCCGCTCGCAAGGCACGCGCCTGGGACAAATTTCACGACGTCTTTGACCATATCAAGCGCAGGCATGACGGCGATGTACAGGCTGTCTTTGGCCAGGCGTTTCTAGACGCATACGAGAAAGAAACTGAACGCGTCAAGAGCGCGGCAGCGAGTTTGGCGGCGAGTGCAGCAACAAAAGAGTGAATCAATTGCCTGAATCGGTCGCCATCCTCAAGCCTCGCCTCGCGTTGCGCTACGCCGCAATCACGAATACAGGCGGCCGTGCCAATAACGAAGACGCCTATCGCCTTTCCGTGCGTGATGCGAGGGCTTGTTTCGTCGTGTCGGACGGCGTGGGCGGTGAAAATGGCGGCCAGATTGCCTCGCATGCGATTGTGAATACCGTCGTGACGCATTTCGAACAGCAGAACGCCGCCAGCGACGCGGCGCTGCTTGCCTGCCTCGGCGCCGCCAAAGCGGAAGTCGCGCGCTTGCAGGCAACGGATGCGGCTTTGAAAAAAATGAGTGCCACCGTCGCCATGCTGCTGCTCGACTGCGAGCGGAGAGAGGCACAATGGGGCCATCTTGGCGACAGCAGGATCTATCAGTTTCGCGATCAAAAAATCTGTCGGGTGACAAAGGACCACAGCGCCGTGCAGCAGCTCGTCGAAGCAGGTTATTGCACCGCGGACGAGTTGCGCGCTCACCCGCTGCGCAGCAGCCTGCTTGGTGCGATAGGCGTGTCCGACGCCGAGGCCGCAGACCCTGTCCGGGCGTCGAGCGAGTTCGCAAGCGGTGACGCCTTCCTCCTGTGCACCGATGGATTCTGGGAATGGATTGCAGAGAATCAGATGGAGGCCGCCCTGCAAGGCGCAAGTTCAGTAGAACTCTGGCTCGATGCGCTGGAAAAGATCGCCGGCGACAGCGCGCTTTCTTCGCCCGCCGCGCGCGATAATTACACTGCAATCGCCATCTGGATAGCAGATCCGGAACCACCCTCTGACTAGGCACCGTGTGAATCAGTCCGTCATCCATTCGAGCACGCAAAACACGTCGCAGTTATCGGAGAATTGCCTCGCCGTCGGGGCGCGTCTTGCAGAATTCGAGATCCGCAGCGTCATTGGCGAAGGTGGCTTCGGCATTGTCTATCTCGCATTCGACCACTCGCTGCAGCGCACCGTCGCGATCAAGGAATACATGCCTGCCTTGCTGGCCGGCCGCGGCAAGGACGATAGCGTGACCATCCGCGCCAAGCAGCACCAGCAGACCTTTGAAAAAGGCTTGAAAAGCTTTATCAATGAGGCACGGCTGCTAGCCCAGTTCGACCATCCTGCGCTGATCAAGGTCTATCGCTTCTGGGAGCAGAACAACACCGCCTATATGGCGATGCGGTATTACGAAGGCCGGACGTTGAAAACGATCCTGAGCGAAAACCCCGCCATCATCACCGAAGCCTGGCTGAAGTCGATACTCGCTCCCGTGCTGGAAGCGCTCGAGGCGCTCTATCAGGTCAACATCCTGCATCGTGACATCTCGCCCGACAACATCATGGTGCAGAATGACGGGCAGGCAGTGCTGCTCGATTTTGGTTCTGCGCGGCAGATCATCAGCGACATCACGCAATCGCTGACAGTGATTCTCAAGCCCGGCTATGCACCGGTCGAACAGTACGCCGACGAGCAATTCAGCGACGATGCCGCCATGATGCAAGGTCCGTGGACCGATATTTACTCGCTCTCGGCCGTCATCTATTTGCTGATCACAAAATCGCCCCCACCGGTATCCGTCGGCCGCATGATCAAAGACCCGATAGCGACACTGGAGACCGGGGATTATCCGGGATTCAGCAAGCCATTCCTTACAGTGATCGATAAGGGGCTGCGTGTACAGCCGCAGGAACGTCCGCAGTCAATCGACGAGTTTCGTCGCTTGCTCGGTCTGCAGACTGGTGCGCGGAGTCAGAACCCGCCATCAAGTCAGGCATTGCCGGCATATAGTGCATCGATCCCCGCCAAGGCAGAAGTAGCGAACAGAACAGGCCCGAAAAAGAGTTCAACTGAAAGCGCGGCAGAATCCCCGGCGCCAAAAGCAAAATGGCCGTGGATCGCAGCAGCGCTCGTCCTTGCCATTGCCGTAACGAGTGGCCTGCTCGTTCGCGGCAAGCAGAAAGCGGGAGAGAGCATTGTCGCTGCCGGCGCAGAGGCATCGGCTGACACCGAGACCAGCGAATGGGACAAGCTCAAGGACAACAAGGATGCCACGCCCGCTGCAATCAGGGCCTATCTCAACCGCTACCCCAATGGGAAATTCGCGCAAGTTGCTGAAACCAGACTGGCGATGGTGCAGGAGCAGGAACTCATCAAGCGGATAGAAAACTCCGGTGAGACGACGTCAAGGCCAGCGAAGGATAAACAGCCGGAAGGCGCGCCTGGCGATGTGAAGCTGATTATTGTCCCATGGGGAACGGTATCGGTCGACGGCGTGGAGAAGGGCGTCAGTCCCCCGTTGAAGCATCTCTCGCTGCCTGAAGGCAAGCATCGAATCAAGATTGAGAACCCGGCATTCAAAGCGCATGTCATCGATGTCGAGATTCATCCTAAAAAGCGACTGACCATCGAGCATCATTTTTCGGCTAATCCATGAATCGACTTCCCCGTTTTTTACTCCTGGTGTTGTCTGCCGGTTCTTTGCTGATGGCGGGATGTACCACGCTGCAGAACGTAATCCACAATGAGCCAGCCCCCAAGCCTGACGCGGAAAAGGCGTCGCCACCACCGAAGGCAAGCGTTGAAAAATCAGCCGTAGCGGAAAAGAAGCCGCACCCTTCTGAACGGACATCGTCCGCTTCCGAGATGGCGTTAAGCGAGGGAATCGCCCTGTACAACGATGGCGATTTCAACGGCGCGATCAGGAAGCTGAACACCGTCAAGGGTGCAGAAAAGCCAGTCCAGTTATCGGCATACAAGTACAGCGCTTTCAGTTACTGCGTGACCGGACGAAAGGTCGCATGCAGGCACCAGTTTGAAAGGCGTTAAAACTCGACCCGAACTTCGACCTTGAGCCGGGTGAAAAGGGGCATCCGCTATGGGGGCCGGTGTTTGCGCGCGTTAAGGCCAAGAAGAAGTGATCGGATAGCAGCGGTTAATGGGATCGGTTAATGGGATCAAGTCTGACAATCCAGCGTGCGTGATTGCAAGACCTAGCCCCGTTCGGTGGCCCGCATGTTGGATTGCAAGACCTGACCCCATTTGCTCCGCACAATCATGCATGTTGGATTGCAAGACTTGACCCCACGCATCCTTCAGGACAGGATCAGAAATGACGTGCGGAGTGCATCCTACGCTTGCTTTTGGTGAGAGAATTTTTGTTTCAAATAATCAAGAAACTTTAGAGCACTTTGAAAAAGTGCATAAAGGTCCTCAGAGGATTTTTCAGCAGAAAAAATAGCGTAGTTTTGATGGACAATATGGTTTCGCAGGCGGCCCAACTCTAAAAACGCTTTGATTGCCTCAGACAACTCGATGCTTTGCTTGAGATCCGCATCAACCCGTGCCTTAAATTCCTCACCGAATAGACCGAAGAATGAGTTCGCGTTTGTTCCTTTCTCCCAGTCGAAGAGAGTGTGATACTGGCGTTTGAGGGCCTTATTTCGAACAAATGAGGTGAGCGGCTCGCATCGATTACTTTGTGCGTCTGCATACTTACACAACAAATCAGTTATTTCATTCTCAAAATAGCTCGCAGCAGCGAGCGCAAAGTTTTTTCGAAATGAATCCTCTACGTCTTGAAGAAACGAAATTTCTTTGCTTTTAGAAAGAAAGTCCTTGAGGGCTGCTTGACGCTTATAGAATTCTTCGACAACTGTGGTCATGGTCAAGAAAATAAGATCTCTGCTGCTTTGGTTCGGCGCAGTTTTACATTCTCCGAACTCGCGGTATTTTTCTGGGTTGCTTCGCTAAACGATACGTCGATTTTTAGCTGGTCCAGCTTCGCGGGGTCGATCTTGAGATCGACGAGTTGCTTGGCTTCGAAGAACGGCATGCAAGTTGCCGCGAATACCCCTTCGAATGTTGAAATATTAAATCGAGTGTTTTGTTTTCCTCTGAAGGCCCTTTGATCTAAGTTTTGGCAAGCGACCAAAAATGAATCGAAAAGCGATTCAAGGTACGCGATCGCTTCGTCGTTAAACGACTTAAATTTCCTTGAGCATAGGTTTAAAAATTTAGTCATGGATGGTTTGTACTCATCCGAGAATACCAACATGGAAAATGCTCTTAAAATGATTTCCAAATCTTTGGCATTCAAATCAGGTTCAGTCAGCCCAAGCAATTTTCGCCATGCTGGCCGCAAATTCACTCGATCTATCATTTGATAGAACTTAGAGTGATACATGCTTACTCGAATCTCTTGGGGTGTGAGATTAACTCCGCCTGAATTTAGCCGATTAAATATTTCGTAAATTGATGTATCGGCTTCTTCCGTAGGAGAATTTTGCCGGATAACGACATTGCGAATTGTTCGCAAGTCGAATGTGGCTTGGTAGTCTCCTAGAGTCGAATAATTAAGTTTGTTAAATTTATTGGGTGAATTTGGTAAGGGCGATGCAAGGTGAAGATTGAAGTTCTGGAAGTATTCATCGTTATGAAGAAACTCATCAGGAATCTTTCCGTGCTCTTCAAAGATCTTGCGGATCGCAGGGCGCTTCTCTTCCTTTGGAAAACGTTGTTTCTTAAAATAATAAATAGACATTAGGCGCTGCTGGCCATCGATTACCAAGAAACTATTTCTAGATTCTTCATACAGAAATATCTGTGGAATGGGTAATCCGATAATTAATGATTCGATTAATTTAGATGCGCGTTTTATGTCCCAAACATAGTTACGTTGAAATCCTGGAATCTTTACCAATCCTGACTCAATGAAATCATAAATAGTCCGGACATTAAAGTCGTTGGGGGTTGCAGTAATGTCGTATTCTTGGACGGAAAAGTCCTCGTCCTCATGTTCGTCAACGTAGTACCAATCTTCCTTTTGCATTTTTAGCTCCTTATTTCCCCCACGAATCCTTCAACGTCACCCCCCGATTAAACACCGGCCTAGTCGCCGCATGCTCCACCCGATCCGCCACAAAATACCCATGCCGCTCAAACTGGAACTTCTCATCCGCGAGCGCATGGCGCATGCCGGGTTCCAGGTACGCAGTAATCACTTCCTTCGCATTCGGATTCAAGGCTGACTTGAAATCCTTTCCGCCCGCATCCGGATTCGGATCGGTGAACAGGCGATCATACAAACGCACTTCCGCTTCGAGCGCATGCGGCACGCTGACCCAGTGGATCGTGCCCTTGACCTTGTAATTCGCGCTGCCTTCGGTACCGCTCTTGGAGTCGGGGAAGTAGGTGCAGTGCACGGCGATGACCTTGCCGTCTGCATCCTTGTCGCAGTGCGTGCATTCGACTACGTAGCCGTAGCGCAGGCGCACCTTGTTGCCGGGGAAGAGGCGGAAGTAGCCTTTCGTCGGGGTTTCCATGAAGTCGTCGGCTTCGATCCACACTTCCTTGGTGATCGGGAAAGTGCGGTGGCCGCGTTCCGGGTGGTGCGGGTGGACCGGGGCGGTGCAGTCGTCGGCGAGGTTGTCGGGGAAGTTGTCGATGATGAGCTTCAGGGGCTTCAGTACGGCGACGGCGCGTGGGGCCTTGGGGTCGAGGTCGTCGCGCAGGGCGCCTTCGAGGGTGCTCATGTCGATCCAGCTGTCGGCCTTGGCGACGCCGGCGCGTTCGCAGAAGAGCTGGATGGATTCGGGCGTGAAGCCGCGGCGGCGGATGCCGGCAATGGTGGGCATGCGCGGGTCGTCCCAGCCGTCGACGATTTTTTCTTCGACGAGTTGCAGCAGTTTGCGCTTGCTGGTGATGGCGTAGGTGAGGTTCAGGCGCGCGAATTCGGTTTGCTGCGGCAGCGGCCTCTTGAAGAAGCCGCCTTCTGCGAGGCGTTCGAGCAGCCAGTCGTAGAAGGGGCGGTGGTCCTGGAATTCGAGCGTGCAGAAGCTGTGCGTGACGTATTCGATGGCGTCTTCGATCGGGTGCGCGAAGTCGTACATCGGGTAGATGCACCACTTGTCGCCGGTGCGGTGGTGATGCGCGTGGCGAATGCGGTAGATCGCGGGGTCGCGCATGTTCATGTTGGGCGAGGCCATGTCGATCCTGGCGCGCAGGATGTGTTCGCCGTCCTTGAAGTCGCCGGCCCGCATGCGGCGGAACAGGGCGAGCGATTCGTCCGGCGCGCGGTCGCGGAAGGGCGAGTTCTTGCCCGGCTCACTGAAGCTGCCGCGGTTCTTCGCCATGTCTTCGGCACTCTGGCTGTCGACGTAGGCGTGGCCGGCGCTGATCAGGTATTCAGCCATCATGTACATCTGGTCGAAGTAGTCGCTGGCGAAGTAGAGGTGGTCGCCGCCTTCGTCCTTCCAGTTGAAGCCGAGCCATTGCACCGCGTCGATGATGCTGTCGACGTATTCCTGCTCTTCCTTGGTCGGGTTGGTGTCGTCGAAGCGCATCGTGCAGCGGCCGCCGTAGTCGCGCGCGAGGCCGAAGTTGAGGCAGATCGACTTGGCGTGGCCGATGTGCAGGTAACCGTTCGGTTCGGGCGGGAAGCGCGTGACGACGGCCGGCAACGGATGGCCGTTGGGATCGGTGCGCTGGGCGTTCTTGCCGGAGGCGAGGTCGCCTTCGATCAGGGCGCGCAGGAAGTTGGAGGCGGGCGCGTGGTTGTCGCTGGCGGCAGTGTTCTTGGCGTTGGTGCTCATGGGGAATTCTGGAATAGCGTTGTAAATGGCTTAACAGGACATTTTACCGTACAGGGGGAAGGCGGAGGAAAGCGGCGGAGGCGGGCCGCCGCTTTTCGTTTCACCCTGCCGATTCACCCTGACTTTTCCGCGGCCGGGTGTAGCAGGCAAGATCCTCGCGCCCGACGCTGCGCGCCCAGTCGTCCGCCCACGAGGCGAGCGGGCCGAGCGCTTTCAGCAGGGTGTGGCCGGCCGGCGTCAGGCCGTACCCGCCAGCATCTTCCAGGTCGACGATGCCGGCATGGCGCAGTTCCTTCAGCCGCGTGTTCAGCGCGTTCGGGGAGGAAATCTGGCAGGTTTCCTGCAGGGCGCGAAACGACAGGCGCTCCCCGCTGCGCAGTTCCCACAGGACACGCAGGCCCCAGCGCCGTCCGAGCAGATCGAGCAGGGCCATGATGGCCTGTCCCGAACGGGAGTTGCGTACCGGTTTGCCCGGCTCGATGATTTTTCTGGTTGCCATGATTTGCTTGACCTCCGGCTTGACCTCTACAGGTTTACCCGCTATCTTTTTAATAGCGCGCTATCGTTTTAATAGCATACACTCCCGGAGACGCCTGTGAACGAACTTTTGCACTTTGCCAAGCAATCCCTGGATTCCCAGCCCTTCAGCCGCTTTCTCGGCGCGGAGATCGAGCATATCGACGGCACGGACGTGGCGATCCGCCTGCCCTTGCGCGAGGAGCTGAAGCAGCAGCACGGCTTTGCGCACGGCGGCGTGCTCAGTTACCTGGCTGACAACGCGCTGACCTTCGCCGGCGGCATGGCGCTCGGGCCGGCGGTGCTGACGGCGGAGTTCAAGATCAACTATGTACGCCCGGCAGTCGGCACGGCGCTGGTGGCGCGCGCCGGCGTCATCTATGCCGGCCGCAGCCAGGCGGTGTGCCGTTGCGATGTCTTCGCGCGGGATGCCGAATCGGAAAAGCTGGTGGCGACCGCGCAGGGCACGATCAGCAAGGTGGAGAGCCTGAAGCGCGAATAAGGTATCGCATGGCGAGGCCGCGCGTTGCGGATCGCGATGCCTTGCACTGCGTCACCATGTCTTCACTGAAATACAGGTACAGTGAGCGAGTTGCCTTCTCCCATCCCGGAGCGCAAGCCATGATGCTCACACGCGAAGACCTGCAAGCCGCCGCCGATGCCGGCGCACTCGACCCGAGGGAAATCGACGGACTGCTTTCCTTCCTGGCCGAGCGGGAGAGGCTGGCGCAGCGCGGCACCGTCCGCTTTTCCGCGACGCATATCCTGTACTACCTCGGTGGCATGCTGGCGATCGGTGCGGCATCGTTGTTCACCACGCTGGCCGTCGAAGCGCTCGGCATGGGTGCCTTGCTGGTGCTGTCCGTGCTGTACGCTGTCGCGGCCATCGGCATCGCGGCGATGCTGGAAAAGCGCGGGTTCGGCATCCCGGCCGGCATCTTCGCCACGCTGGCCATTGCCCTGGCACCGCTCGCGGTGTTTGCCTTGCAGCACGTGCTCGGTTTTTGGGCCGAGGGACCGCATACCGAACACTACCGCGACTACCACTACTACATCGACTGGCGCTGGCTGATGATGGAGCTCGCGACGCTTGTCGCCGGCGCATTGCTGTTGTGGCGCTTCCGCTATCCCTTCCTGACCATGCCGATCGCGGTCACGCTGTGGTACATGGGCATGGATATCGTGCCGGCGCTGATGGTGCACGCGGGCATCGGCAGCGGGGAGTGGTATGTCGGCGCCGCCTCACAATTGCGCAAGCTGATCTCGCTCGTGTTCGGTCTCGCAATGCTGGCGCTCGCATTCGCCGTCGACCTGCGCACGCGCCGCGGCAAGGATTACGCATTCTGGCTCTACCTGTTCGGCCTGCTGACCTTCTGGGGCGCGCTGTCGATGCTGGGCTCCGGCAAGCTCGCGGGCAAGCTGGTTTACCTCGCGCTGAATTTCGTCCTGGTCTTCATCGGTGCGGTCCTCGGGCGCCGCGTGTTCGCGGTGTTCGGCGGCATCGGCATTGCGATCGTGCTCGGCGACCTGTCGTGGAACCTGTTCCGGGACAGCTTCGCCTTTGTGCTCGTGCTGACGCTGCTCGGCTTCGCATTCATCGCGGCCGGCCTGTGGTGGAGCAAGCGCGAGGCGGAGCTCACCGCGCGCTTGCGCGCGATGCTGCCGGCGAGTTTGCGCGAACTTCTTGCGGCGCGTTCATAGCGTTGCGGAACGCGTCGCGAGGAATGCCTTTCCTGCGTTCAATGTATCGAAAGCGTCTATTTGACATTGCATAAAAGCGGTGAATTTCAGTCGAACGCGCTTGATGTATATCTACGTGGCGTACCGTGAAAGCCTATTAAATAGGCAGCGAAGACGATATGGCAATACCTGCACGGGCGTTCCGAACACAGCGTTAATCCCATCCCGCCGACGCGCTCATGACAGAGGCGCACAGGCGGGCGATCCATTCCAACAATGCAAGCGCTCGCATCACGGCATGCCAGGGGAACGGCAGTCCGGCGTCTTTGGATAGTCCAGGCGGTTCTTCACACAGGCAGGCAAGACAGGTGCATCGCTTCCCTTCGCCAATGCATGCAGCGTGAACCACCGCCGCTCGAAAGCCCATCCCTGCCGGGAGAGGCTCTCAATCAACCAGAACAATAAACGAGGAGCGATGAATGACGATTAGACGCGACGACCTGGTGGCTGCGGCCTCCGTAGGCCTTTTGCAATACCGGCAGATCGATCCGCTGCTGGTATATCTCCTGCAGCGCGACGTGCGGCTCAAGCGCATGGCGCTGATCGCGCAGGCACAGGCGCGGCAGCGCAGCGGGTTTCATGCCTTCCTGTCGAACGTGGCGGCACTGCTGGCGGTGATCACGGCTTCCCTGTTCGGCGTGCTGTTCACGACCCGCTCGGCACATGCGATGGGATTCGGGGCCATCGTGCTTTTCACGCTGCTCTACGGTTTCGGCGCACTCGCCCTTGCATTCTGGTTCAAGCAGCGCGGCTACTGCGGACGATTCCGCGTGCTGTCGGCCTTGATTATGACGTCCGTGCCGCTGGCCGTGTTTGCGCTACAACAGGTCGCGAACTGATTTCATCGAGACTGCTCCGGGCCGTCACATCTGCTTGAACAGGTGCGCGAAGACTCTGCTCACGGCGAGGCATTCGGCGCGTCCGCGCAGCCTGACCGAGAGCTTGCCGGATTCATCGCGAATCGCCGCTTCGATATGGCCGGCGTTGACGATCGTGCCGCGATGGATCTGCCAGAACTGATTGCGGTCCAGTTGCGGCAGCAATTCCTTCAGGCTGGTGCGAATCAGCGATTCGCTGTCGGCCGTTACCACGTTGACATATTTGTCCGCTGCCTCGAAGTACACCACATCCTCGACCGGAATCATGCGGATCTGGTTGCCGACCGCGGCGCGGATGATGGTCAGGCGTTCCGCAGCGACGGGGGCAGCCGGCACCAGCGCCCGCAATTGCCCGACGATGCGTTCGAGTTCATGGTTGCGATCATCGTCCCGCGCCAGCCGCGCCTTCAACCGTTCGACGGTCCGCGCCAGACGCGCATCGTTGACCGGTTTCAGCACATAGTCGGCCGCCGCCTGGTCGAATGCCTGCAGCGCGTATTCATCGTAGGCGGTGACGAACACCACCAGCGGAAAGGCGCGGTCGTCCGGCCATTCCTCGGCCAGTTCCTGCGCCGCCTCCAGCCCGGTCTTGCCGGGCATCTTGATGTCGAGGAACAGAATGTCCGGCCGCTGCGCCAGTGCTTCCTGCACGGCGGCCAGGCCGTTTTCCACCACGCTGCCGATCTGCAACTCCGGCCAGAGCCGCTGCAGCGCCTGCACCAGCGTATAGGCGAGGATGGGTTCGTCTTCGGCGACGAGGGCGCGGATGGTCGTCATAGCGGTAAAGTGATGCGCGCGATCACGCCGGACGGCGCGTTGGATTTCAGGGAGAACGCGGCGAGCGCGCCGTACAGCATCTGCAGCCGTTCGCGCACGTTCGCGACGCCGACGCAGGTGCCGGATGTTGCCGCGTCGACGTCCATGCCCAGGCCGGTATCGGCGACGGTCAGGTAAAGCGAATTGCCGTCGCGCTCGGCCTTGACGTCGATATGCCCGCCTTCAATCTTCGGTTCGATGCCGTGCTTGATCGCGTTTTCCACCAGCGGCTGCAGCAGCATCGGCGGAACCATTGAATTGCCCAATGCAGACGGCAGATGGAAGGCATACGACAGGCGCGATCCCATGCGGACCTTCATCAGCCCGAGGTAGGCGTCGAGCAGCGCGAACTCCTGCGCGAGCGAGGTCTTGTCGGTGCGCGACGCGGACAGCGTGGCGCGCAGATACTGGATCAACTGGTCGAGCATGTGCTGCGCGCGCGGCGGATCGACGGCGATCAGGCCCTGCAGGTTGGCGAGCGTATTGAACAGCATGTGCGGCTCGATCTGCGCCTGCAGCATCTGCAATTGCGCCTGCATCGCCTGTTTCTCGATGGCGGCGGCGCGCGCTTTCTCTGCTTCGGTCTCCGCTTTGAGGGTGGCCATACGTCCTCGACTCCAGAAGAACCAGATGATGAAAACGAATGTGACCCCGCTGCCGATGAGCATGGCTGTTGCATGCCGAGATCGCTCGGCGTCGAAGACTGGCTCAGGTACGCCAAGGACAAAGGCCGCAATTTTGTAGCCGAGGTATTGAGCTAAAAAGAAGGACGCAAGCAGCAACGCGAAGAAAGGCAGCCTCGGCGGCGGACGTCGTTCGTGCCACAGCATGAGCCGAGCGCCGTCGATGAAGGTGACTGACAAGGTTCCGATGCAGATGGAAGTCACCAGGTTGGCAAAGAAAGAATCTCCGGCGCGTACCACGTAGGTGACGAGAACCGCAATCACGAGGTTGAATACTTGTGTGATGGCGACATCAACGGCGAAACGACGCAGTCGCGGGTAGGTATAGCGGTTAACCGGAGACGCTTGAAGCATGTTGGATGTTATCGGTTGAGCTTGTTCAATTCATTGTCGATCATGCGTTGTTTCCCGGAATTATGTAGCAGCCGCACAAAGCCTTTTGCTTCAACAACTTAGCCAAATCTCTTACTCAAGTTCAATATCAAGCGCGGCAAGCACGTCTTCAATTTCCGATGCAAGCGACGAATACGACATCGAATAAATTGGTGTTGGTGAGGCGGCATCGCTCAACATGCGCCTGGAACGCATCAACAGATCAGTCAAATATTGGGCCTGCTCTGCTGATAGTTGGCGAGGAATTGTATTCATCAGTTTACCGAGCCTTTCTGAATTGCTTCAAATCGTTCTTGGCTTTCAACGGATCATAGGCATGCCGATTTGCCTTCGCATCATTGAGCGCATGATGATCTTTCAGGCCATGATCGATAAAAAACATTTGCAGCTTCACCGGATCGAGATGCGGGTAAATGTTCTGCCTGCCAAGCCAAGTCGGAATTTCATAATCCAAGGCCAAGCACAGCAATTGCCAGTCGCCGTTGAAATCGTAGCAGATCGTGGGCGATTTCCTGGCGAATGGGCGCAGCCATTGCAGCAGCCGTTCTTTCAATTCCGGTAGGGTGCAGTGCGCACCAGGCGCTTTGCCAAGCTGCGGCAAGACCGTCTTGATGACGAAATCGTTGCACTTCGCCTTGTTGACTGGAAGCTCCGCATAAAATTCATGCTGGCCGTCATCCGTCACGAGACCGATGCTGATCAATTCCGTATCCGTGAAATCGGTGAACTCGGTATCGATGAAGATCAGCATGGCTGGGATCGCATTCAGGTAAATAGCTTACGTTGTCGCGGTGGCAGGATACGATCCTCATCCTTGATCTGATTGGCGGATGTCTTATGCCGCCCATCTGGTGAAACGATGTCGATCTCCCCTTGCTTTGCGAGGCTGCCAAGCACTCCCTTGTAAATTCTTGCCGTGGCTGGAGAATCGTTACAGGTGGTTGCGTGCAAAGTCTCAAAGCTTTGCCCGTCTTCATTCGCATAGATCAAACGGGGAATATCAAGGTGCAGCTTTTCTTCGGTGCGCTTTCTCGCATCGTCGTCGAAGGTGTACCCAAGTTTCCCTTGTTGCGTAAACCGTTCGTCGGCGCTTGTGATATAGCCGATCTTGAACATGTCCAAGCCTTCGCCGCCGTAATGAATAAACGTATTGCTATGCTCCCAATGGACCTCTGTCATTACGTCACGCGCCTTCTGGTGCATCGAAAGATGCAGCAGCCAGAAATCACCATGCCCTTTAGCTGAACGAATAAAAAACGGGGTATGGAACCGCGACCCGGCTGATCTGACGATATGCGGATAAAGTTGGCTCTGGATGTACGCACGCCAATCACGTTCGTTATTTTTGATGTCTTGCAGGCTCCGTCCTTGAAAGACATTCGGCAGGCCGATATTTTCCAATGGAGATCGCTCGCTTTTATCGCTCGCGTATGAGTTGAACGAATCGACGTTGAACGTCAGAATTACCTCAGCGCGTGGCAATGCCTGAAAGATTTTCGCAAGCAGAGACATCGGCACTTGCGTATAGCCGTACTGATCCAGAACGAAGATCGATCTGCCGCTGCGAGGCGTTTTCTTGTGGACGTGCTCGATGATGTTATCGGCGTGCGTATTGAAATCCCCTTGGAGGAGCTGTACGTCCTTCCCCACGCGCAAGCCATAACCTTGTTCGTTGACAGTCTTTGCCAGATGGTTGGCCGCATCGCGGGACTTCTCGACGAAGATGTAATCAACATTAAAGCGAACCTTCTTGATTCGTTCCGAATGATTGATACGAGCCTCGGCCTCTTCCGCAGCCTGAAGACAAATGAAAGGGGAGCCGAGTATCAGTTCGCCCGTCGTGTTGTGCGTATACGCGCCACCCCCAGCGAAACCATCCACAATGGTTAGGCGCAATTCCTCCTGGTGAGGCGAGCTGACGAGCGTAGGGAAGTAAGCGGATAAATAACTTCGGAGCAGGTTGTGCTTGGCGACGCTATGTTGTTCTAACTTCGCGGGTCCGTCTTTCCAATCATAATGCGACTTCGCCATATGCCCCCATGTTTATTATTTATGCGACCATTGGAAACTCATCCCAAGTGGAGCCGCCCAGCACACGCCCGGATTTGGTCTTGCCGACTTTGACCATGCGAATCATTTCTCCCATTCGGCCGACCACCTCAATTCGCTGAGCACGCGCCGAAATACCTTCCTTGATTATTTCTTCCGGCGCCCAATGCCCCCATTGCTTGAAGTGAAATGGTACACCAGCAGCACGGCATTGATCACGCAAACTTTCCGCCCAGATCGGGTTCATCGAACGTGCATGCGCACCGCTCTCGCCACCGGCAATGACCCAATTGATGCCTGAGCGGCGTGATTTCGGCTTCGCCAGCCATTGCGCGATATCCAGCGGGCCAAGCAACGGTTCGGCAGAAACGAAGCGAACGACGACATCATGCGCCAACAGATGATCGACACGTTTCTCCAGCCAATTTTGTTTTTCCGTAGAAGTGCCAAGCCATATATTTCTCGGCCACTTTCCCTGCCAAGGAGCCAGCTTTTTGACGTGCTCGATTCGTTTTGTCAGCAGCAGCCAATCCAAATGTGGCGTCGCCTCGATCAATCCCCACAGACGCTCACGCGAAGCATTCAAATCCTTGCGATTTTCAAACACGTCAGCCATTGAGGCGCAGAATACCCGTCGGCGCACACCGTCGGCAGCAGCTTCCTTGTCCCACTTGATTGGCTCCTGCCAATGCGCGTCTGTGAAGAATCGCCGCTCGGCCTTGCTACCCCATATATCCGCACCCAGGCGCTTTGCCCAGGATTCGGCGTAGCAGAACTTGCAGGCTGGCGACACTCGAACACAACCCCACCACGGATTGAAGGTGTGGTGCGTCCACTCGATTTTGCTTTCCTTGCCCATCATGCTCTCCTGATCGACATCATACCTTGCATTATAGATATTGCACTTATGCATGTAAAGCATATACACTGCATAAATTGTGAGAATTTAGACCAATATCATGGCTTTATCCCCCAACGAAATCGTGCGGAAAGCATGGAAGCAAACCGGCTTGAATCAAAGCGAGTTTGCCTCTAAGCACGGCATTACTCAATACAACCTGTCGCGCTATGTAAATAAGAAGGTGAAACCGCCCGAGGAATTGCTTATGCAGTGTATGCATATTTTGGGCATGATTAAGCAGGACGACATTAGCCCTCAAGAATTATCGGATTTGATTCGGAAGAAATTATCCCGTCCTGAGCAAGCGGTGGTGCGCCGCGCTGTTTATGACTTGCTTTCCAATTTTTCTTAAGCGGACTCGTGTATTGAGCTAACGCGCCAGCCCTTTTAATTTTCAGAATCTCGGCGCGACTGGCGCTCCGCATTCACCATTTCCATGAACCCGTTCACAAAGGCGGCGTAGGCTTGCGTGCCAGGCGAATAGCCTTCCTGGAGCGCCTTATTGCCCGCCTGTTCAGCGGTATCCCCCACTTGGTAGAGCGCTTGGGCTTTCATCCATGCCATATCCGCCGCCGTCATTTGCATTTATTCTCTCCCGATGCGCCGATGGCGCTCTCGTTGGTCAATATCCACAGCCGAGTTCGGCCATGCGCAGCGTCGTAATGTCCGCTTCGGCCTGCTTCAAGCGGGCGCTGTCAGTGATGCCGAGCTTGTTGGGGCTTGCGGCGTTGTCGCTCGCCGCCGCGCTTTTCTCAAGTTCTTGGTGATGCTGGATGACCAAAGATACCGCTTCATCCGCCGTCCAGTGCCCCACAATCCATTGATCGAAGATCGACAGGCCGAATGCGCTTGGCTCAAAGCCGCTCAATGCATTATTAGCCTTGGCCTGCTCAATTGCTTTGCGCCGTAGCGCCGCATCGCTCTCATTGGTCATGATGATCCTTTGCGATGTGGATTATAAAGTCACGCGGCAAGCTTGCCGGATTTGATCGGCGGATGATTGATCCGCTCAAACAGCGTTTCGAGTTGATCGGAAATCTCTTGCCTGGTCTGCTTGATTTCCGCAAGCAGGCCCGCTACGCGCTGCTCCTCTTGGATGAGCAATGCAAGCGCCTTTTCCGCGAATTCTGGCTTGTCAGGAATGTACGGCTTTGCCAGCTCAATCTCGCCAAGCGTTGCCCCTTCGGGGAAGGTCAAGAATTGGCGGCGCAGCCATTCGATTGCCAGTTCCGGCTCAGAGGCGGCGATTTGCGCGACTTCCTGCTTGCCAGAGAATAGCCGGTGGCCGCTGCGCACCAGCTTATGCACCTTCGCCGCTGGCACGGAAATATGCAGTCCCCATTTGACTTGGGCGCGATCAAGCGCAAGCGTGGGAATGTTCGCCGGAATTTGCGCAGGCGCTTGCGCCATGTTGTCGTCGATCTTCCAGCCTGCTTTGCGCAACGGCAGCAGCATCTTTTGAATGCCGCTTGCCCGTTGCGCCAGGTGTGCGATTGAGGCCATGACTGCCGGATCGTCTGGAATGGGAATCGAAATCTGCCGAAGGTCGTCAGGCTGCAAGCGTCCGGCAATGGCGCTGCGGTTGACGCCATCCAGCAAGGCGCGCATCTGCTGGCTATTCAGGAAGGCCAGCACGTACCAAGGATCGATCTTGGCCGAATCCGCCTCCAGCATTTCGCGGATCGGTGCGCGATGGTCAAGCTGATTGCGAATCGATTTGTTGTCCACGCCCGCGAGATGACACCAGCGCATCAGCAAAAACACGGAGTGGTTGCACTTCAAGAATCCGGCATCGTCCCAAGTGCCATCGTCGTAAGCGAAGCCACCGAATTCCGCGACCATCAGCTTGGGGCGGTCATACAACTCAGGGAATGTCGGGCGGCTCAATTTTGCGGGAACCCGCGTACTGGAACCATATTCAAGATACCGGACGTTTCTAATGCCGAAATAATCGACATCCTTACTTCCGGCGAAGGCGGCGCAATGTACGCTGTCCGATGCGTCGGAAATCAGGTCTTCCATTTTGAACGCGCCCTTATTGGTCTTTTCGTCGGCGTTCAGAACCATTCCCTTGGAAATATAAAACACATCTTCAAGTGGAACCGCATTCACGTTCTGCGCCAAGGTTAGCGTCGGCAATTCCTGCCTGAACACGTTTTCCCTGTAGTGAGATTGCCGCAAGTTCTGGCTTCGAGCCTGCGACAGACTGCCCCACTTGGGCGCGGTCTCGTGCCAGAAGCGTTCCGTATGCGTGTGGCCGGTCGGCGCTCGGTTCGTGGCAACGGTGATGGTGTTTTGCACCATTGCGTCCTCGAACAATTTCACGCCAGGGAAGAAATGCACTTCATCGACGGTGGCGTGATTGACGAGCAATTCCCGCAAGCCATCGCAATAGGGCACCGTCTCGATGGCATTGCTGGTGATGATCGACATCTTTCCGGCGTTGCCATGCTCGGATTCTTGCTTGAGCAGGTTGAAACTTGCCGCAACGAACGGCACGAACAAATCCCACTTGAGAACCATCGTGCTGCGCACGGCGTCGCTTGGATACTCGCGCTTGATGCGGTCGCGATAGGAAAGCATCGCGTCGCTTTCGTTCGCCTTCACATACGGCGGATTGCCGACGACGAAATCGAATTTATCCCGCCATTGCCCGATGCCCGCCTTGATTTGATCTTCCTTCGGTAGATCTTCATCGGGGAATGGCAATGTTCCGGCCTGACTTGCCAGTGTATCGGCACTGAATGAGAGGCTATCGGAGTTGTAGATATGGAAGCGTTCAATAGTCGCAGGCTGATCGCCCTTGTGCGCAATGCTGAACAGGTCGATCACCTGAATCAGCAAATTGGTTTCTGCCAATGAGCATGCAAAAGGATTCAGATCGACGCCATGCAAGCAATCCCTGATTTCGTTCAGAACGGTTTGCACTTCCTCGGCGGGTACATGGCTATGGCCGCGCTTTTTCCAGTATTCCCGATAGGCGCTGACCAGGCGCGTTGCTGCTTCGACGAGGAAGCCGCCAGAGCCACACGATAAGTCAATCAGCTTCTTGCCGATGATGTCGGTTCCTTTGTAGCCGATACGGTCAAGCATGAACGACACGACTTCGGGCGGCGTGAAATACATGCCGCTTTCATGCTTATGCTTAGCTTCGACGTACTGGTTATAGACCGTGCCGATGATGTCACGGTTAATGTCGCTTAGGTCGAAACCAGCAAGCTTATGAAGCACCCGTACCACGGCATTCCGGTCGGGTATGTACCAATCAAGAACGGTGCGCTCCGCGAAGAAATGCGCGTAGATATGCTGCGCAGAGGTATACGCCAATTCCAGCAGAAAGTCGGCGCTGCGGCCCATCGCGTGCTCCAGGTAGTGCGACTCCACTTGCCTGAACCAAAGCGACACGCCGCCATTGGTAAACATCCGGTTGACCAGCCCCTTATCTTCCATGATGCGCACCAGGAGGATACGGATGATGACCAGGTACGCCGTCTGCGCCAGAAATTCGCGCCGCAACAACTTGGCGTCGTCGGACTGAAAGACGAGGGAAGCGGTCTTCTCTTTCCAGGTCTCGATATGGTGATAGACCTTGATGCTCTCCTTGTGCTGCGCCTCCAGCTTGGAGAGGTAACGGTAGCGCTTTTCGGTGTAAGCGCGAATCCGGCTCATCAAGGTGTAGATTGGGTCGCGCTCTGTGCCTTTGCCAGATTTGATTGCATGCAGTGCATACAAACGTCGTTCAATTTGCTTCAATTCGCCCATCAAGACTTCGCCGCGCATGATCTTGCGCAGCAAACTTTCATCGTATTCCTTGGTCTCTTTGTCGGCGGCCACCATCAATTGCATGGCGGTTTGAATGAGGTTGTCTTCCTGCTCTTGGAGCGTCGTGTTCTCGGTTGGTATCTTCCTCGCAGCATCCTTGTACGCATTGAAATCCGTCTCAATGGCGGCAAGCTGCGCGTCGGCGTCATCCTCGAATTCCGAAATCAGTTCCTTGATAGCTTCGGTAAGTTGATCGGCATTGTCATGGGTAACGGGAACGATGCGGAGACGGCAGTAGGCGTTCGTCCAGGTTTTGCCATTGGGCTTGTGCGGCTTATTGTTGCCATTCTCGTTTTGCAGCGTCAGATCGTCGATGAGATTGGATAGGCCCGCGAAACTGCCGCGCTGGAAGCGCCGCCATAGTGCGGAAAACCGCGCCATGTAGCCGCATATCTCAAGCGCATCGATCTTGGATTTGCCGTTGGCGAGTAAATCGCCGCCTGTCCACGCATGAACCGCCTGTGCCAAGGGAATCTCGATGGCGGGCGTGTGCAGACCGCCTTCCATCTGATCGTAGACGAGAATTGCATGGCCGTTGACGAGCATGCCGCGTGATGCGCCGAATTGCGTCATGTAGCCTTGCAGTTGCGGACGGTGATCGCGAAGGCCTAGCGCGGTCGTGTTCTTGTCTTCGACGATGAAGCATGCCTGGCGCGGGTATTCCTTTATCTTGACGACGAAATCCGGGCGCTGCCGACCGGCCTGGGCGTTGTATTCGTATTCTTGTTCGCTGTAGCCTAGCGCTTCAATCAATGAAGCGGTGATGCGCATGTCAACGATACTGGCTTCGTCGCTCGTGCGTTGTTCCGGTGGCGTGGAGAGGTAGGCGTTTAGATTGCCCTCGGTGCTGAAACCGGCACTGGCGAGATGACCAAGGAAGCGCTCGAGGAACTTTTCAAACGAGGCATCTGGCGAAGGCTGCTGGCTGCTGGCTGCTGGCTGCTGGCTGCTGGCTGCTGGGTCATGCTGTCGCTATTCTCATTCTTGTCCATCAGTTGTCCTCCAGCCGAACCGTCTCGCGGCCAAGCGCTTTCATGCACTGCATAAAAAATACGAAGCTAAACGTGCCGCGATTGACCTTGGCGGCGATTCCCTTATAGGACTCTTCTACGCCAATTTCTTTGAGCTTGGCATTCAATTCTTCATAGCCAACGCCAGCGCGTGCCAATTCGGCTTTCAGCATCTTGGCGGCATGCTTGCTCCATTCATCGGGCGTCATGTTCTTACTCCGTGTCGTTAGTTGGCGCAGGATAGCATAAGGGTGCAGCTTTCTCTGCATTTTTAGCGATATATCTACAAATATGCATTGCATCGATCTGCATTTATGCTAAAATATCTGCATATATGTAGATATTGCGAGGCTGCGATGACCCACAAACAACACTTCCTGCTTTCCGCCAAGGCTCGCACGCTGTCCGTGCGCCAAGTCTTCGAGTTGACCGAGCAGCAGGCATTCGAGACGTTCCGGGAAGTGCGTTGGGGCGGTGGCGAGGCCGTGACGTGTCCGACATGCGGCACCATTGGCAAGCACTACTTCATCCGCGTGCGCCGCCAATGGCGCTGCAAGGACTGCAACCATACGTTCTCGGTCACGTCCGGCACCGTGTTTGCCTTCCACAAGCTGCCGCTCAAGGTATATCTGGCGGCGATCGCCATCTACACCAATGCGGTCAAAGGCATTTCGGCCTTGCAGCTTGGCCGCGATCTCGGCGTGCAGTACAAGACGGCTTTCGTGCTGGCGCATAAAATCCGCGAGTCCTTGATGGAACAGCGCGACGAAGCGCCGCTGTCCGGCGAAGTGCAGATCGATGGTGCGTATGTGAATGGGCATATCCGCCCGAAGAACAAGAAGGAGGATCGCATCGACCGCCGCTTGGCGATTCATCAGCGGCCAGGGAAGCGCTGCGTGCTGGTGTTCCGGCAGAAAGCGATTCCGGCTGCATTGCAGGCCGGTAGCGCCGCGAACGATAGCCGGAATGACTCAGCCATCGTCGGCGCAAATAAAACGCTCACGTTCATCGTCAAAAGCGAGAATCAGGCTGACATCGTGAGTCTTGCGGATCGTGCCGTGAAGCGCGGCAGCATCGTATGCGCCGATGAGAATTCCGCCTACGATCCTTTGCATGCGCGGTACGACACGCGCCGCGTGAATCATCAAGTCGAGTATGCCGCCGATGACGGCACCACGAACAATCTGGCCGAGAGCTACTTTGCGCGTTTCCGCCGCATGCAGTACGGCCAGATGCATAAATTCGGCAATCTGTATCTCGATAACTACGCCAACGAAGCGGCGTACCGTGAAGATACGCGCCGCTGGGCGAATGGAAAAATCTTTACCGACATCCTCGCCAAGTGCATGCGCACCCGCACGCATCATGACTGGTGCGGCTACTGGCAAGGGAACAAGCGCCAGGCCGAGCGGCTGGCCGCGTGAGAATCAAACCAGCTTCCACTTCAAAGGTTCGCCGTCTCTCGCCACTTTCTTGACGGCTTTCTTCTTCTCCAGCCGGTGCAGCACGGCGAGGATATTCTTCTGGATGCGTGCAGCAACAGCGGCGTCCGGCGCAATGTCTTTGCGCTGCATGAGCGCGTCGGTAATCTCCCGGCTGCAAAGCAAGCCCTTTGCATCCCGCATGGTCTCCAACGTCATGCGCTGCGCTTCGCCTTGCGCGAAATATTGGTTGCGCTTACGCTTGACGCGAGATTTCACCTTGCGCAGATCGACTTCCGGCGCGAACAGTTTTATTGTGCAGTCCAGGTGCGATAATGCCGCGTGCAGGCGCTTGATTTCAGCTTGGTAGGATTCGAGTTGGCCGGTAATCTCGCCGCGCTTGGCGACCAGGCCGGATACGACATGTGATTGGGCCACGTGCATTCTCCATCTTGTTGATCATGGAGAAATGGTAGGCGTTAGGTCAGGCGGAAGCTTGTGCGGTTGCTACATAATTCCGTTGTTTCCAGCCGGATTGCGTTTCCTTCAACAGTACGGCGGAGGCATGGAATAGTAACCCGATTCCCCAGCCGAACAATGGTGCGAGCGACCACCATTTTCCCGGATGGATAAAAAGGTTCAGCAGGACCAAGCTGGCATTGACGACAACGTACACTGCGGCATGAGTGTAAAGACCAATCTTGCGCTCGACGCGGCGCTTCGCTTCGCGATAGATGAAAGTGCTTTCCATGATGTTCTCCTCAGATCAGACCAACGGCGTGCCATACCAGATGCCCGAGCAGGCGTTGCGGCAGGAAGGTGAAAGCGCCGGCGACAAGCAGGCCAATATAGGCATTTGTCATGCCGCGACGGTGCGCCCGGATGCGGCCCTTGACGGCCGCGAACACCGACGCACTCACCGCCAGCAGTGTGAAAACGGACAGCAGGTGTATCCAGGAGAAATGCCCGCTGGTCCTGATGCCGAAGGACACCAGCGCTGCGGTAATCATCAGCACGACCCATGTGCGGCCGAATGCGCGATGCAGGGACGTGCCCTTTTTCATGCCCAGGGCGACGCCGCCGATGACGATGGCACCGATGGCGCTCAGCATGTGGATGAGGATGACGGGCGTGAATTCCATGATGCGCTCCTGGAAGCTGGTTCGGTGGAGGCATTATTGAGAAGCCGCGCGGCCGGCGGAAGGGCGATGCGACGAAGATGCGCTTTGGTGGGGCGAGTGGGGGACTTTGCGGTGCGAACAGCGTCAGAAACCGACCGCCTGCCCGTCGCGCCGCGGGTCGCTGGCGGCGATATAGCCGTCCGCCGTTTTCCAGATGAACTGGCCAGCGCCGAAATCCATGTAACTGTCGGTAATGATTTCCACGCGGTGCCCGCGCGCCGCGAGCTCCTCGCAGACATCCTGCGGCATGGTGTGTTCGACGTCGACCGACAGGCCGCTCTTCACCTTCCAGCGCGGCGCGTCGCAAGCGGCCTGTGGCTGCTGCCCGTAGGCAAGCATGCGCACCAGCGTCTGCAGATGACCCTGCGGCTGCATGTTGCCGCCCATGACGCCGAAGCTCATCAGCGGTTCGTCTTCCTTCGTCAGGAAGCCGGGGATGATGGTATGGAAGGGCCGTTTGCCCGGCGCGACGCAGTTTGGATGCTTCGGATCGGTGCTGAACCCGAAACCGCGGTTCTGCATGCTGATGCCGGTCTCCGGCACCACCACGCCGGAGCCGAAGCCCATGTAATTGGACTGGATGAAGCTCACCATCGTGCCGTCCTCATCGGCCGTGGAGAGATAGACGGTGCCGCCCTTGGGCGGCGTGCCGTGCTTGAAGTCGCCGGCATGGCGCATGTCGATCATTTTCGCGCGCTCGGCGAGGTAGGCGTCGTTCAGCAGGTCGTCCACGCCGACTTTCGTCATCGCGTGCCCGTCGGCTACCCAGCGGTACGTGTCGGCAAAAGCGAGCTTCATCGCTTCGATCAGCAGATGATGGCTGTCGGCGGAATCGACCGGATAGCGCGTGATGTCGAGCTTGTCGACGATGCCGAGTGCGATCAGCGCCGCGATGCCTTGCCCGTTCGGCGGAATCTCGTGCAGCGTATGGCCGGCATAATCCTTGCGGATCGGCGTCACCCACTCGGGCCGATAGCCGTCGAGATCGTCGAGGGTCAGCGCGCCGCCGTTCGCATGCGCGTGCTGCACCATGGCTTCCGCCAGTTCGCCGCGATAGAAGGCTTCGCCGTGCGTTTCCGCGATGCGCGTCAGCGTGTGCGCCGCATCCGGGAAATGGAAGAGTTCACCGACTTTCGGCGCGCGCCGGCGCGGCATGAAGGCGCGCGCGAACCCCGGCTGGTCCTTCAGCAGGGGCAGCGCCGCCGCCCATTTGTGCTGCACGATGGGCGACACCATGTAACCGCGTTCGGCAAGCTCGACGGCAGGTTCGAACAGATCGGTGAAGGGCAGCTTGCCGAAACGTTCCGACAACTCCACCCACGCCGCCACCATGCCCGGCACCGTCACCGAGTCCCAGCCGCGCTGCGGGATCTTGCCGCCGTGCTTGCGTGCAAAATAGGCTGGCGTCCACGCCGCGGGCGCGGGGCCGGAGGCATTCAGGCCGTGCAGCTCCTGGCCGTCCCACAACTGCGCAAAGGCGTCGCCGCCGAGCCCGCAGGCAACCGGTTCCACGATGGTGAGCGCGGCTGCTGCCGCAATCGCCGCATCGACCGCATTGCCGCCTTGCAGCATCATGCGCAACCCAGCCTGGGCGGCGAGCGGATGGGAAGTTGCCACGACATTGCGAGCAAACAGGGGAACGCGTACGCTCGGGTAGGGGTTGGCCCATTTGAAGGTCGTCATGGCGGCTTGCTTTCAATGGAGGTTGACAGGCAACGCAATGCAGCCGAGGTATTTTACGTGTCAAACTTGCATGCGGCATTGATTTCTTTAATGAAAATGGTGCGTGGGCAAGGCGGCACTAATTGCTTTCATGGCTATATCTTCACGTAAAAATGCCGTACATAAACGAACCACGCGCGCGGCGTGCGGTCATTGTTTGATCTGTTGTTGATTTCAAGAGGTGAACCTTGCCGGATTCGATCCGCAACCTGTTTCGGCGCCTCGCGCCCGCAGTCGATTTCTGTTCGCTGCGCACGGTGGAAGAGTGCAGCGAACAACTGATGGTGCGCCAGGACGTGCTGCAACCGCTGACGACGCGCATCGACCGCGGCGCGATGGTGACTGTCGTGCATCGGGGCGGTTACGGCTACGCCGCGACCAGCGACCTGAGTGGCGCCGGTCTGAAGGACGCGCTTGATCGCGCGCGCCGCTGGGCCGAGGCGAGCGCCGGGCGTTCGGTCGTCGACTATTCGCGCATCGTGATGCCGACGCCGCAAGGACGTTACGCCGGTCCCGGGGTACAGGGCGACGACGCGCTCTCGCGCAGGGACCTGATCGATCTGCTGATGCGCGAATCGCAGGCCTGCCGCATCGACGGCCGCATCGTCGACTGGCACGCATCGCTCTGGCGCGTGACGACGTCGCAGCGCTACCTGACCGCCGATGGCGCCGATGCTGCGCAGGAATTCCGTTTTGTCGTGCCCAACCTGCAGGTCACCGCGCACGACGGTGCCGACACGCAGACCCGCAGCCTGGGCGGTCAGTACAACGGCTACTGCCGGCAGGGTGGGCTGGAAATCCTCGAACACGCGCGCTTCAACGGCGCAGGCAGGCGAGTCGCCGAACAGGCGCTGGAATTGCTCGCAGCGCCGAATTGTCCGAGTGACACGATGGACCTGCTGCTGATGCCGGAGCAGATGATGCTGCAGATCCACGAGTCGATCGGCCATCCGCTCGAACTCGACCGCATCCTCGGCGACGAGCGCAATTTCGCCGGCACCAGCTTCGTCACCCTCGACATGTTCGGCCACTATCGCTACGGCTCGGCGTTGCTGAACGTGACCTATGACCCCGAGCGGACGGAGCAGTATGCAAGCTACCGCTGGGACGACGAAGGCAGCATCGCCGAACGCGCCTGCCTCATCTGCAACGGCATCCTCGAGCGTCCGCTCGGCGGCGTCGTCTCGCAGGCGCGCGCCGGCCTGCAGGGTGTGGCCAATGCGCGCGCCTGCAGCTGGAACCGCCCGCCGATCGATCGCATGGCCAACCTGAACATCGAGCCGGGCACTTCCAGCCTCGACGACATGGTCCGCTCCGTCGAACGCGGCGTGCTGATGGACACCAACGTATCATGGTCCATCGACGATTCGCGCAACAAGTTCCAGTTCGGCTGCGAATTTGGTCGTCTCATCGAAAACGGCGAGCTCAAAGGCGTCGTGAAGAATCCGAATTACCGCGGCACGTCGGCCACTTTCTGGCGCGCGTTGAAAGCCGTCGGCGACCTCAGCACCTTCAGCGTGATGGGCACGCCTTTCTGCGGCAAGGGCGAACCGTCGCAGGTGGTTCGTGTCGGCCATGCCTCGCCCGCCTGCCTGTTCGGCGATGTCGACGTGTTCGGAGGCGAATGATGCAAGCGTATTTTGACGAAGCCGCCGCCTTCCTCGGCACCTGCCTGCGCGGCAATGAACAATACAAGTGCTGGCTCTCGGCGGAAGAATCGGATTTCGTGCGCTTCAACCGCAGCGCGATCCGGCAACCCGGCCATGTGCGGCAGATTCACCTGTCGCTCAGCCTCATCGATGGCATGCGGCATGCGAAATTCGCCATCACGCTGGCGGGGAATATGCATGCCGACCGTGCGCAACTCGCCGATGCCGTGAACCGGCTGCGCGAACAATTGCGCGACCTGCCGGAAGACCCGCACCTGCTGTATGCCACCGAAGTGCAATCGACGCAGCACGTCGTCGCGTCGCGCCTGCCGGAAAGCGGCACCATCGTCGATGAAGTGCTTGCCGTGGCGCAGGGGCACGACCTCGTGGGCATCCTCGCCGCGGGTCCCGTCTATCGCGGCTTCGCGAATTCCTTCGGACAGCGCAACTGGCACGAGACGGCAAGTTTCAATCTCGACTGGAGCCTGTACCACGACGGCGACAAGGCGGTAAAAACCACCTATGCGGGATTCGACTGGGACAACGCCGCCTTCACGGCGAAGTTCGGCAATGCGGCCGAACAGCTCGAACTCCTGCAGCGCGAGCCGGTCAGCATCCTGCCGGGGGAATACCGCGCCTGTCTCACGCCGACGGCGCTCGGCGAGGTGATCGGCATGCTGAACTGGGACGGCGTGTCGGAGAAGGCATTGCGCACGCGCCAGAGCCCGTTGCGTCGCATGCGCGATGAAGGCGTGCGGTTGCATGAGGCAGTGAATCTGGTGGAAGACACGGCGAACGGCCTGGCACCGGCATTCCAGGCTGACGGCTTCATCAAGCCGGATCGCGTGGTGCTGCTTGACCATGGCGGACTCGCCGGCAGCCTGGTCTCGCCGCGCACCGCGAAGGAATACGGCATCGAAGCCAATGGCGCGGACGGCAGCGAAACCGCTTCCTCGCTCAGCCTCGCCGGGGGCGAATTGCCGATGTCGCGCGTACTCGACGAGCTCGATACGGGCGTGTTCGTCAGCAATCTCTGGTACCTGAATTTTTCGGATCGCGCCAATTGCCGCCTGACCGGCATGACCCGCTTCGCCACCTTCTGGGTGGAAGGCGGCCGGATCAAGGCGCCGCTGAACGTGATGCGCTTCGACGATTCGCTGTTCCGCCTGCTCGGCGACAAGCTGCTGGGGCTGACGCGCGAAAGGGAATTGCTGATCGACAGCGATACCTATGGACAGCGCAGCACGGCAAGTTCCATGCTGCCGGGTGCGCTGGTGAAAGACCTGAGCTTCGTTCTGTAGACCGGCAAGCCCAGGTCAGGCACCTCAGATCACGCCTTTTTCCCGCAAGGCCGTGATCTGTTCCTCGTTCTGCCCGAGCACATCGCGCAGGATCTCCTGCGTGTGCTGGCCCAGCATCGGCGGCGGCATGTCGTAGCCCGGCGGCGTCTGTGACATCTTGATCGGGCTGCCGACCAGCTTCACGTCCCCGCCCGTCGGATGCGGCAGGTCGACGCGCATGCCGCGCGACTGCACCTGCGGATTCTCGAACACTTCGTCCAGGTTGTTGATCGGCCCGCAGGGCACGCCGGCCGCTTCCAGCGCATCGATCCATTGCTGCTTGGTCTTTGTCTTCACCATCTCCGCGAGGATCGGCACCAGCGTGTCGCGATGCCGCACCCGCATCGGATTGGTGGCGAAGCGTTCGTCGAGCGCAAGTTCCGGACGGCCGCCGGCTTCCACGAAACGGCGGTACTGGCCGTCATTGCCGACCGCGACGATGATGTGCCCGTCGGCAGTGGGGAAGGTCTGGTAGGGCACGATATTCGGATGCGCGTTGCCCCAGCGTTTCGGCGGATTGCCGCTGGCGAGGTAATTGGTATTCATGTTGGCCAGCATGGCGACCTGCACGTCGAGCAGCGCCATGTCGATGTACTGGCCTTCGCCGGTGCGGTCGCGATGCGTCAGCGCGGACAGCACGGCGATCGTGGCATACATGCCGGTCATCAGGTCGGCGATCGCGACACCGGCCTTCTGCGGGCCGCCGCCGGGCAGGTCGTCGCGCTCGCCGGTGATCGACATGAAGCCGCCCATGCCCTGGATGATGAAATCGTAGCCGGGCCGCTGCGCATACGGACCATCCTGCCCGAAGCCGGTGATCGAGCAGTACACGATGTCGGACTTCTCGCGCTTGAGCGAATCGTAGTCGAGACCGTACTTCTTCAATTGCCCGACCTTGTAGTTCTCCAGCACCACGTCGGCCTGGCGCGCCAGCCGGCGCACGACCTCCTGCCCTTCCGGGCTGGCGATGTCGATGGTGATCGAGCGCTTGCCGCGATTGGCCGCGAGATAGTAGGCCGCCTCGCTGGTGTCGCGGCCTTCCGCATCCTTCAGGTAGGGTGGCCCCCAGTGGCGGGTGTCGTCGCCAGCGCCGGGTCGCTCGACCTTGATGACGTCGGCGCCCATGTCCGCCAGGTTTTGCGCGCACCACGGTCCCGCCAGCACGCGGGTCAGATCAAGTACGCGAATATGTCCAAGTGCCTTCTTCAGTGACGAACCAGCCATGTTTCGAATTGTTCTGCAGTCAACGGTTGAGTATAGAAAAATCCCTGCGCGCTATGACAGCCGTGCTCGCGCAGGTAGGCGATCTGCTGCGGCGTCTCGACGCCTTCGGCCACCACGTCCAGCCCGAGCGGCTGCGCCATCGAAATGATGGCTTCCGTGACGGCGCGGTCGTCTCCCTCGGCCGGCAGGCCGCGGACGAGACTGCTGTCGATTTTAACCTTACGCACCGGATAGCGCCGGAGGTAGGCCAAATTCGAGTAGCCGGTGCCGAAATCGTCGATGCTCAACCTGATTTGCATGTCGCCCGCGCTGCTCAACATGGAAGATGCCATCGTGTTGTGCTGCATGGCCGTGCTCTCCTTGATCTCCCATTCGAGGCGCTCGCCGGTGACGCCCGTTCTGTCGAGGGCATCTTCCAGCACCGGCAACAGCGCGCGATCCATCAACTGGCTGGCCGAGAGGTTGATGGCGAGCGTGATCTCGTCCAGCCCGCGCGCGAGCCAGGCATTCAATTGCTCGCAGGCGTCGTTCATCACCCAGGTGCTGATGTCGTGAATCAGGCCGGCCTGCTCGGCGACCGGCAGGAAATGCGCGGGCAGCAGTATCCCGTGCTGCGGGTGCCGCCAGCGCAGCAGGGCCTCGACGCAGCGCACCTTGCCGGTGCGCAGGTCGACCTGCGGATGGTAGAAGTGCTGCAGTTCGCCTTCCTCGATCGCGCGCCGCAATTCATGCTCCAGCGCGCTGCGATTGGGCGCTATCTCGCGCAGGCGTGGCGCGAACATCTGGTACTGGTCGCGGCCGGCGGATTTTGCATGGTACATCGCGATGTCCGCTTTCTTCATCAGGGTATCGATGTCGGTGCCGTCGGCGGGATAGAGCGCGATGCCGACGCTGGCGGACATCCGCAGCTCGTTGCCCTGCAGGGAGAACGGGCCGCGCATGGTATCGACGATCTGCATCGCGATGTCGTCGGCGATGCGCATGTCGGTCAGGTTGCGGGCAAGCAGCATGAATTCGTCCCCGCCCAGCCGCACCAGGATGTCGTTCTTGCGCACGACGTTCTTCAGACGCATTGCGGCTGCCTTGAGGAGTTCGTCGCCCAGCGCGTGTCCGAGCGAATCATTGACGTTCTTGAAGCCGTCGATGTCGATGAAAAACGCCGCCAGCGCATTCGCGCTGCCCGCCACTTTCGGGAAGAAATCCGCCGCCTGGTCGAACAGGTAATGCCGGTTGGGCAGCCCGGTCAGGCTGTCGTGGTGGGCGAGATGCCGCAACTGCGCTTCCGCCTTGCCGCGCGCCACTTCGCTGAAAATCAGGGAGATCAGGCCCGCGACGTTGTTGGCGAATTCGGCTTCATCCTTGCGCCATTGGCGGGCCTGCCGGAGATGGTCCAGGATGAGCACGCCGCTGACCTTGTCGCCGTGCCGCACGGGCACCAGTATGGTCGCCTTGATCGCGTCGGAATGAAAGTATTCGCAATAGATGGCGGCGCGCGGATCCTGGTCCACGTCGGCGATCACCAGTTGCCGCTCGTTGCGCACGACCCGCTGCACCATGGCATTGAAACTTTCCGCCAGGGGAGGAGAGGGCGTTTCATCGACGTAGTTCTGCCGGATATCGTCATACGCCATCAGGCAGCGCGGTGTTGCGGCGTCGCCGCTCACTTCCCAATACGCGCAGCGATGCGCGCCAAGTGCCTTGGCGGATGCCTTCAGGATGACCATCAGTGCCGACGCCTGGTTGGCATGCGGCCGCTGGGCCATGCGGAACAGGCGATTGAGGTAATGCAGCATGCGCTTCCTGTCCGCGGTGGCCTGTTGCTGCCGCCGGACCTGTTCGGTGGTGTCGCGCGCGTTGAACAGGATGCCGCCAACGTTCTCGTTTTCCTGCAGGTTGCGCGCGTGGCCGGCGAGATACCGCCACGGACCGTCGCCCTGCCTGATCCGGAAGGTGAACGGCACCAGTGCCGTCGACTCCGAGGTGGAAACCTTTGCCATGGTGGCGTCCAGTCGCCGCCGGTCGTCAGGATGCACCATGTCGCGCAGCGACTTGCCGGGCTGGCCGGCGATGGCGCCGAATGCGGGGTTGGTGAAGACAAGCCCGGTTTCCCTGTCGCTCACGAACACCATGTCCGGCAGCGCTTCGACGATGGAACGCAGGTATCCGGGCTCTTCGGCGCCGGCAAAGGTGCCGGCATTTTTTAACGGCTTCAACACCCAGATCGTGCAGCCCGCATCGGTCAGGGTATCGATGCGATTTTCGATCAGTTGGAAACCCAGCGGAGATCCGCTTTTGCCGAGCAGGGTGATCGCCGCGCCGTCGGCCGGGATGCGCTGCTCGCCGGGATGCGAAACATCATTGCCGGCCGGGAACAGCGATTCAAGCGGCCGCCCCGCGAGTTCGCCTTCCTCGTAGCCGAGCTGCTGCGCGAGCTGCGCATTCAGATGGATGATGGTTCCTTCGCGCACGAACAGCAGCCCCGTGTCCGCGCCGCCAAGCAGATCGGAAAGCGCATGCCATTCCTCGGGGAAAATAAATGTCGCCGTGTCGAAAGGCGCGGGATAAGAGGGCGCGGCTAAGGGCGCGGCTTGCGCGGGCGCGGGACGAGGGCGGTCTGATTGCATGGGCGCGCATGGCGGCGGCTCTGCCTTCACCCGGCGCGGCGCAGGCCAAACCGTTTCGCCTTTGATTAACGATTGGCATTAGACTACGTATCGTTCAGGATCATTCCAAGAGAAAGATCAAATCATGTGGATTTATCCGAAGATCATTGCGCATCGCGGCGGCGGAACGCTCGCCCCCGAGAACACGCTGGCGGGTATCCGCTGCGGCCTTGCGCACGGATTTCATGCCGTCGAGTTCGACGTCATGCTATCCGCCGACCGCATTCCGGTCCTGATGCATGATCCGCAGTTCGGCCGTACCGTGCGCGGCGCGGGTAGCGTCAGCGAAACCACGGCGCGGCAGCTTGCGGCAATGGATGCCGGCGCATGGCGCGACGCGAGGTTTGCCGGCGAGCCGGTGCCCATGTATGAAGACGTGATGAATTTCTGCAAGTCAAGCAACATCTGGATGAACGTCGAGATCAAGCCGGCACCCGGCTTTGACGCGGAAACCGGGCGTGTGGTTGCCGAACGAACCCGCCATCTGTTCTCCGGGGAGATCGCGGCCCGTGTGCGCCGCATCGATGATGCGACAGTGCCGCTCTTTTCCTCCTTTTCGTTCGATGCGCTGATGGCGGCCAGAGCGGCGGCGCCGGAAATTCCGCGCGGTTACCTGGTCGATGTCGTGCCGGCGGATTGGCGGGAACAATTGCGCGCACTGGACGCCGTCGCGCTGCACACTAACCACAAGAACCTGACGCCCCGCCTTGCGGGCGAGATCCGTCAGGAAGGCTACGGGCTGTTTTGCTATACGGTCAACACGCCCGAGAGGGCACGCGAAATCCTGCAGTGGGGCGTCGATGCCTTCTGCACCGACCGCATCGACCTGATCGGACCCGATTTCGCAGGAACCTGAGCGGCTTACGCCTCGTTACAAAGCTTACAGATCGCCTGTCGTCGCCTTCGGCTTCGCTGTCGTTGAAGGCAGCATGGGAATGTCGCCCATGACCTCTTCAACGAAAGGAAAGCATCATGAAAAAAACATCAATCATTACCGCTCTCCTGGCTGCGCTGCTTGCCGTGCCGGCCTTCGCGCAGAATGCCGCTACCACGGTGCAGCGCGACGTCAACCAGCAGCAACGCATCGAAAGCGGCTTGCAATCAGGCCAACTGACCACGCGCGAAGCCGCGCGCCTCGAACGGGAAGAATCGCACGTCGATCGCGTCGAAGCGAAGGCGTTGCGCGACGGCAGCATGAGCGCCGCCGAAAAGCGCAACGTCACGCGCCTGCAGAACCAGGCCAGCCGCGACATCGCCGCCGAACGGCACGACGCGCGGACCGGCAATCCGGATTCCGCCTCCAGCAGGCGCATGCAGGCCGACGTGCAACGCAATGTCAACCAGCAGCAACGTGTCGAAAACGGCATCAAGTATGGTTCCCTGACCAACCATGAAGCAGCCAGGATGGAGCGCGGCCAGGCGAGGGTGAACCGGAAGGAATTCCGCGCCGGGCTCGACGGCCATGTCGGCGCTTTCGAGCAGGCGAGGGTGCAGCGCAGCGAAAACCATCAGTCGCGCCGCATTTTCCGCCAGCGGCATGATAGGCAGACGCGCGGTTGACCGCTTGTCAATCGCAAGTCGATGTCTTTGCAGGCCCGCCGGGTTGCCCCGGCGGGCCTGTTTCCATTCTGCGAAGGGTGCTCATTGAAGAAGGCATATCACGTATAATCAACGGTTTGCAATGCATTCCCTTCTTTTTCGCCCAACATGAACTCGTCTGAAATCCGCGATAAATTCCTCAAGTATTTCGAATCCAAGGGACATACCATCGTCCGTTCGTCCAGCCTCGTGCCGGGCAACGATCCGACGCTGCTATTCACCAACTCCGGCATGGTGCAGTTCAAGGACGTGTTCCTCGGCCAGGACAAGCGCGCCTACACGCGCGCCACCACCGCGCAGCGCAGCGTGCGCGCCGGCGGCAAGCACAACGACCTGGAAAACGTCGGCTATACCGCGCGCCACCATACCTTCTTCGAAATGCTGGGCAATTTCTCGTTCGGCGACTACTTCAAGCGCGACGCGATCCACTACGCCTGGGAACTGCTGACCAAAGTCTACGGCCTGCCGCAGGAAAAGCTGTGGGTCACGGTCTACCAGGATGACGACGAGGCGTATGACATCTGGGCCAAGGAAGTCGGCGTGCCGACCGACCGCATCGTGCGCATCGGCGACAACAAGGGCGCGCGCTACGCCTCCGACAACTTCTGGCAGATGGCCGACACCGGTCCCTGCGGACCGTGCTCGGAAATCTTCTACGACCACGGTCCGGAAATCTGGGGCGGCCCCCCGGGATCGCCGGAAGCGGATGGCGACCGCTACATCGAGATCTGGAACCTGGTGTTCATGCAGTTCAACCGCGACGACGCGGGCGTCATGCATCCGCTGCCGCGCCCCTGCGTCGACACCGGCATGGGCCTGGAGCGCATTGCGGCTGTTCTTCAGCATGTCCACTCCAACTACGAGATCGACCTGTTCCAGAACCTGATCACGGCTGCCGCGCGCGAAACCGACACCAGCGATCTCACCAACAATTCGCTGAAGGTGATTGCCGACCACATTCGCGCCTGCTCCTTCCTGATCGTCGACGGCGTCATCCCCGGCAACGAAGGCCGCGGCTATGTGCTGCGCCGTATCGTCCGCCGCGGCTTGCGCCACGGCTACAAGCTGGGGCAGACCAAACCTTTCTTCTACAAGCTGGTCAAGGATCTCGTGAAGGAAATGGGCGCCGCCTATCCGGAATTGCCCGCCGTGCAGTCGCGCGTCGAGCAAGTGCTCAAGCAGGAAGAAGAGCGCTTCGGCGAAACGCTGGAACACGGCATGAAGATCCTCGAAGCCGCGCTGGCCAAGGATGCGAAGCGCCTCGACGGTGAAACCGCGTTCACGCTGTACGATACCTACGGCTTCCCGCTCGACCTGACCGCGGACATCTGCCGCGAACGCAATGTCGAGCTCGACGAGGCCGGCTTCGAAGCCGCGATGGAGCGCCAGAAGCAGCAGGCGCGCGCCGCGGGCAAGTTCAAGATGGCAGCCGGCGTCGAATACAGCGGCGAGAAGACGAAGTTCGTCGGCTACGAGGCACTTTCGCACGAAAGCAAGGTCGTCGCACTCTATGTCGACGGCTCGGCGGTGCATGAAGTCAATGCCGGCCAGCACGCGATCGTGGTGCTCGACACCACGCCGTTCTATGCGGAATCCGGCGGCCAGGTGGGCGACGCCGGCGTGCTCGAATCGGTGTACGGCGACCAGGTCGTCACCTTCGACGTGAAGGACACGCAAAAGATCCAGGCCGACGTGTTCGGCCACCACGGCGTGCTGGTGCAGGGGCGCCTGCTGGTCGGCGACACGCTCAATGCCAAGGTCAATACCCGCCTGCGCGCGCAGACCATGCGCAATCACTCGTCGACACATCTGATGCACAAGGCGTTGCGCGAAGTGCTCGGCGGCCATGTGGCGCAGAAGGGCTCGCTGGTCGATCCGGAGAAGACCCGTTTCGACTTCAGCCACAATGCGCCGCTGACTGCCGATGAAATTCGTCGCGTCGAGGAAATCGTCAACCGAGAGATCCTCGCCAACGAGACGACCCAGGCGCAGCTGATGAGCTACGACGACGCCATCAAGTACGGCGCGATGGCGCTGTTCGGCGAGAAGTACGGCGACGAAGTGCGCGTGCTCGGCATCGGCTCCTCGAAGGAACTGTGTGGCGGCACACACGTGGCGCGCACCGGCGACATTGGTCTGTTCAAGATTGTGTCGGAAGGCGGCGTCGCCGCCGGCATCCGTCGTGTCGAGGCAGTGACCGGCGACGCGGCGCTG
>JAKACN010000236.1 GCA_021821365.1 Pseudomonadota bacterium
CGCATCATACTGCAGCAGGAGATCCTGCCGGAACAGATGGCCAAGCTGCTCAACGAAGGACGCACCGATCTCCTGCCCGGGTTCATCTCGCAGCGTACCCGCCGGCCGTTCAAGGCCTTCCTGGTGAAGGACAAGAACGGCAAGGTGAGCTTCGAGTTCGAGGAACGCAAGGCCAAGGCGCCCGCCAAGGGCAAGGCCGAAGCAAAGGAAGAATCGCAGGAAGATGCACCGAAGAAGGCGGCCGCAAAGACGGCAGCGAAGACTGCGGCCAAGCCGGCCGTGAAGAAGGCGGCGACGAAGAAGGCCGTGGCGAAGAAGGCTGCCTGACCGGCGCCGGCGTCGCCGCCCTGCGTTCGCCACGAGCTGGCTTCCGCTTGTCCTGCATGAAGTTCTTGCGCGCTTCTCCGGCGACGTGCGAGAAGCCGATGTTTTGAAGCTGCGCTGCTTTCGTAGCGGATTTCGCAGCAGAACCAGGAGCCGATCATGAACGATGTCATTTCCGACAGCCCGAGCAAGGACGAATGCAATCTCGCGATGCTCGCGCATCTGCTCGGCGCCTTCACCGGATTTGTCGGCGCGCTGATCCTCTGGCTCGTGAAACGGGACGAGTTCGGTTTCGTCGCGGAGGAGGCGCGGGAGGCGCTGAACTTCCAGATCACGGTGGCCATCGCACTGGCCGCCAGCGTCATGCTCAAGCTGGTCCTGATCGGTTTCCTGCTGTTCCCGATCATCCTCGTCGCCAACTTCATTTTCTGCATCCTCGGCGCCGTGTCGGCCGCCAAGGGCAAGCACTATCGCTACCCGCTCACGCTGCGCCTCGTCAGCTGAAACATGGGGTTTCCGCCCCGACACGTCTGCCGGAACTCACCCTGAAGAGCAACAGTCGAACCGGATATGCATCACTTCCTTTACAGGTTCCGACTTGATCTTCCGGAGGGCAAGATGAATACATGCAAGCTGATATCGTTAGCCGGCGCATTCACACTGGCAACCGCCCTTTCCGCCTGCGGCAGTACGCCGACGCATCAGCAGGTTGGCATCGGTACCGGTGCGGTGCTGGGCGGCGTCGCGGGCCATGTCCTGACCGACAGCACCATCGGCACGGTGGGCGGCGCGGCGGTCGGCGGGCTGATCGGCAATGAAGTCACGAAGCCGAAGAAATAAACCTGAAAAAACAGTTGTCCACGAAAAACACGAAAATCTTCAAGACGATGCCACGCTGAACGTCGTCATCCGATGGATGATTGAGGGTATCGAAACAAGATCTTGATTGTATTTGTGCTTTTCGTGGGGCACGCCGAATGCCTTTCGTGGACCAGTCGCCGTTTTTAGGATAAATCAGTCCTTCCCCGCCACCACGTCCGGCTCGAAGAAACACCATTTGGCTTGCGGCCAGGTGCGCTGGATGCTGTCTTCCACCGCGTTGATGGCATCCACCAGCGCAATGTCTGATGGCTGTTGCCGCATCTTGGCCTGCACTGCAATCATGAGCTGCTCACCCCATTGCAGCGTGATCAGGTGGATCACGTGCTCTACTTCGGGCCGCGCCTCGATATGCGACTTGATCGCGTCATGCACTTCCGGCGCGGCGGATTCGCCCGTGATCATTGCCTTCACTTCACGCATGATGAACACGGCGACGATCATCAGCAGCACACCGACGGCGATGGAGCCCAGTGCATCCCATACCGGATTGCCGGTCACCACTGCAAGCAGCACGGCGACGAAAGCGAAGCTCAGGCCCGCCAGCGCGGCGATGTCCTCGCCGGCGACGACCATCAATTCCGATTGACGCGTTTCGCGGAACCACTGCACGAAGGGCTTTCCCTGCGCGATCTTGCGGATCTCCTTCATCGCGCCATGCAGCGAAAAGGCTTCCAGCGCCACCGAGATGCCGAGCACCGACAAGGCGACGACCGGATTGCTCAAGGGTTCGGGATGACTGAGATGCCCGACGCCTTCCATGACCGAAAACGCCCCGCCGAGGAAGAACAGCAGCAGCGCGACCATCATGGCCCAGAAATACACCACGCGGCCGTAACCCATCGGATGCCATTCGTCGGCGGGCTTCTTCGCTTCCTTCAACCCGATCAGCAGGAAGACCTGGTTGGTGCAATCGGCCAGCGAGTGGATGGCTTCGGCCAGCATCGCGCCCGAGCCGGTATAGAGCGAGGCTGCGAACTTGGCGACTGCAATGCCGCCGTTGGCGCCGAGCGCATAAAAAATCGCCTTGGTAGAACCGTCGGAATGAGAGGACATGGGTTTATCAGAAAGAAAACGACGCGATCACCTTACTTGCTGTTTCGCTTGCCTGCAAGTTTTTCGCTCCTTGCATTGGGCAAATGCATTGCGCCCGTGTCGGCATGCACTTTCCAGCATGAAGTGGCCGTCAGCCAACTTGAAACACAATGTTTCAAGGCCAAGCCGCGCCGGAACTTTCGCTTCTTGAAAAGATTCTACTCACCCGCAGGCATGCAATTCTGGCATGAACAGTCTGTGATGTTTCAACGAACCGGCACGATTTCTAAAGGAGAATTCTTATGATCAAATGGACCATCCCCATGGCATGCGCACTGCTGCTGGCCGCGTGCAGCACGACTGGTACCGGAACCACATCGGGTTCATCCTCCGGCATGGGCTCCGGATCGGGCTCCGCCTCGGGCACCATGTCCTCTTCGCCAAGCTCCGGCGCTTCGGGCGGCTATGGCACCGGCGCAAGCGGCACGTCCAGCACCAGCCCGAGCGGCAGCGGATCATCGTCCATGTCGTCGCCCAACCAGAACAGCAATTCGGGCTCCAACATTCCATCGACACCCAGCTCCGGCACCTCTTCCGGTGGTTCGGATTCTTCTGGTACCTCAAGCAGCTCCGGCACTTCCGGCTCCACCGACTCATCCACTTCCGGCTCTACGTCGAAGTAAGCCTGCATCCATTGAGCCGGCCGGCATGAACGCTGCCCGCTCCGGCCGGACGGCTCATTGGCAGCATTTCTTCCCTGGCGTACGCGCGCTCAGGTACGTCGCTCAAGCTCCAGCAGGAAGCGCTTGCGCTCCAGTCCCCCCGCATATCCCGACAGATCCCCGGATACGCCAAGCACGCGATGGCAAGGGACGATGATCGATACCGGATTGCGGCCGATGGCTGTGCCGGCCGCACGAATCGCACGCGGACTGGCGATGCGTTGGGCGATCTCCCGATAGGTGCAGGTTGCGCCGAACGGCAGCTCCAGCAATGCCTTCCACACCGACTGCTGGAACGGCGTGCCGCGCAGGTCGAGCGGCAGGTCGAATGCCTTGCGCCTGCCGGCGAAATAATCGTCGATCTGCTCGCTGGCCTGGCGCAGGACTGGATGCGCATCGGAGCGCGTCCATCCATGCGGCCCTTCGAAGTACTTGTGCCGGTCGAAATACAGGCCGCACAGGCCGTCGTCGCTGGCCGCCAGCACGAGCGTGCCGAGCGGGCTGGTGTGTTCGGTGTAATTCATCATGATCAGGCCATCCATAATGCGATTGCCGCGTAGCCGCGCCACGGAGACCAGGCGGCGGCGCGCGCGGCAAGCTGTTTTTCGGTGAGCCGGCCCGCTCCTTCGGCGGCCGCCTTCTGCAGGCCGAGGTCTCCGGCGGGGAATGCATCGGGAAAGCGCAGCGCGCGCAGGGCGATGTAATGCGCCGTCCAGTCGCCGATGCCGCGCACCGTCCTCAGGTGCGCGACCGCATCGTCGAGCGTCAGCCCCGGCGGCATGCGTAATCCTCCCTGGGCAGCGAACTGTGCAAGATTGCGTATGGTTTGCGCGCGCGTCTGCGGCAGGCCGATGGCGGCGAGATCGGATGCATCGACTTCGGCGAGGCTTGCGGCGCGCGGGAAATGGTGCGAGAGCACGCTACGCGGCGTCGCCATCGCCTCGCCGAAACGCTGCACCAGCCTGCCGGACAGGGTGGTAGCGCCGGCAACGCTCACCTGCTGGCCGAGCACCGCGCGCACCGCCAGCTCCCAGGCATCGAAGGCGCCCGGAACGCGCAGCCCCGGGAAGGCATCGATACGGCTTGCCAGTAGCGGGTCCTGGCGCAATTGCGCCTCGATCGCCGACGGATTGGCATCCAGGTCGAACTGGCTGCGCACGCGCGCCAGCAAGGGCATCAGCACCGGCGAGAGCGCAGGCGCAACCTCCAGTTCAAGCTGGTGCTTCTCTGCGCGATGCGTCACGCGCAGCCAGCCGCCGGCATCGCCGATGCACACGCTGCGCAGGTACGCGCCGCCGGATCGGTTATTCTCGACCGCCTCCACGCCGGGAATGGCGCGGCCGGCCAGGTAGTCCAGGATGCGCGGCCAGTGATACGGCGGGCGATACGCCAGCCGCAGCGTCAGCGCATCCTGTTCGTTGCCTTCATGCGATCCGGTCGCTCGCCGAATGCCGCCGGGAGCGATCCCGTAGCGCTGCGCGAATAGCGCATTGAAGCGCCGCACGCTGCCGAAGCCGGCCGCGAACGCCACCTCTGCCATCGGCAGCCGCGTTTCCTGCAGCAGCTTTTTCGCGAACAGCAGGCGCTGCGTCTGCGCCAGTTCCACCGGCGTGACGCCGAAATGCTGCAGCAGCACGCGCCGCAACTGGCGCGACGACAAGCCGACCTCGGCCGCGAGGCGCTCGGCATCCCCGTCGTTGAGCGCGCCGGCGGCGATGCGTTGCCAGACCGCATGCGCGAGATTCTGCTGCAATGCATAGGGCGCCAGTTCGGGACGGCAGCGCAGACAGGGCCGGAAGCCGGCGGCTTCGGCGGCGGCGGCGCTGCTGAAGAAGCGGCAGGAGGATTCGCGCGGCGTCTTTACCGTGCACACCGGCCGGCAATAAATGCCGGTGCTCGTCACGCCGGTGAAGAAAACGCCGTCGAAGCGCGTGTCCCTGGCCGCCAGCGCGCGGTAGCAGATGCCGGGATCGAGAGGGGGCGGTTCGGCGTGTGTGTGCGAGGTGTCCATGGCGTCTTTATACGCGCCGCCCAGGTCAGCGTCTAGCCGTTTTCGGACATGATTTCCGCCGCTCCGGCGCGGGCATGGTAGTTCTACTACTTTCCCCCCATGCAAGCTTGGAGTAATCTGGCCGCAGCCGGATTTCTTGTGTGTCGTACATGGAGCGTCGCTCCTGCGTCCCGGGTTGGTCTGACGGGCGTTGTATGCGATGCGCAGGCCATCCCGCCCCACAACAACCAGAGGATGAGACGCAATGAGACACCACCTGATGGCGGCGTTCGCCGCGCTATGCTGCACCACAGCAGTCCACGCGAAAGACATCAAGATCGCGCACGTGTACGACAAGACCGGCGCGCTGGAAGCCTATGCGAAGCAGACCCAGATCGGCTTGATGATGGGGCTGGATTACGCGACCAAGGGCACGATGCAGGTCAACGGCAACAAGCTCGTCGTCATCGAGAAGGACAACCAGGGCAAGCCCGACGTGGGCAAGGCGCAGCTGGCTTCCGCCTTCGCCGACGACAAGGCCGACATCGCGGTCGGCCCGACCAGTTCCGGCGTGGCGCTGGCCATGCTGCCGGTGGCCGAGGAATACAAGAAGATCCTGCTGGTCGAGCCGGCCGTGGCCGACGCCATCACCGGCGACAAGTGGAACCGCTACATTTTCCGCACCGGCCGCAACTCCTCACAGGATGCAATCTCGAACGCGGTGGCACTGGACAAGGAAGGCGTGTCGATTGCGACGCTGGCGCAGGATTATGCCTTCGGCCGTGACGGCGTGAAGGCGTTCAAGGAAGCGCTGAAGAAGGCCAAGGTGGTGCATGAGGAATACCTGCCGACCAACACCACCGACTTCACCGCCGGCGCGCAACGCCTGTTCGATTCGCTCAAGGGCAAGCCGGGCCGCAAGGTGATCTTCATCATCTGGGCCGGTGCCGGCAACCCGTTCAAGATCGCCGACCTCGATCCGAAACGCTACGGCATCGAAATCGCCACCGGCGGCAACATCCTGCCGGCGATGGCCGCCTACAAGAATTTTCCCGGCATGGAAGGCGCGACCTACTACTACTTCGCCATCCCGAAGAACCCGGCCAACAACTGGCTCGTCACCGAGCACTACAAGCGCTACAAGTCCCCGCCGGATTTCTTCACCGCGGGCGGCATGGCGGCCGGCATCGCGCTGGTGGAAGCGCTGAAGAAAACCAACGGCGACACCAACACCGAAAAGCTGATCTCCGCGATGGAGGGCATGAGCTTCGAGACGCCGAAGGGCAAGATGATGTTCCGCAAGGAAGACCATCAGGCGCTGCAGTCGATGTACCACTTCAAGATCAAGGTCGACCCGGCATTCGCGTGGGGCGTACCGGAGCTGGTGCGCGAGATCAAGATGGACGAGATGCAGATTCCGATCAGGAACAAGCGCTGAGCGGTTGTCGTTTCTTTTTTACTCATCTACTGTCAGACAAACCGCAGGCGAGCTCCTTCCCCCTTGCAGGGGGGAGGTTGGGATGGGGGTAGTGAGATCGAGCTGACGACTGCTTCAGTGCCGACACTCTTCCCCCACCCTACCACTCCCCCTGCAAGGGGGGAGGGAATGCATAGCTGCGTTGTCCTGACAGCGGAGATATCTCCATGCCCCAGCACCATCCTGAACCGCATCACGCCGGCTCGCTCGAAACCCGCAACCTGACCATCCGCTTCGGTGGCCACGTGGCGGTCAATGCCGTGTCCTGCGCGTTCGCGCCGGGCACGCTGACCGCCATCGTCGGCCCGAACGGTGCAGGCAAGACCACCTACTTCAACCTGATTTCCGGCCAGCTCAAGGCGAGCGAAGGCCAGGTCCTGCTGAATGGCCGCGACATCTCCATGTTGTCCGCACCGGCGCGCACGCACGCGGGCCTGGGCCGCGCGTTCCAGCTCACCAGCCTGTTCCCGAACCTGAGCGTGATGGAGAACGTGCGGCTCGCGCTGCAGTCGCGGCAGCACATCGGGCTCGACATGTGGAATGTATGGAATCGCCATCACGCATTGATCGAGCGCGCGGACCAGCTGCTGGAAAGCGTGGCCCTGACCACGAAGCGCGACATGCCCGCGGCGGCGCTGCCGCATGGCGACCAGCGCAAGCTGGAAGTCGGGCTGCTGATGGCGCTCGATCCCGAGGTGTATATGTTCGACGAACCGACCGCCGGCATGAGCGTGGATGAAGTGCCGGTGATCCTGGACCTGATCCGCGCGTTGAAGGCGCGGCGCGACAAGACCATCCTGCTGGTCGAGCACAAGATGGACGTGGTGCGAGAATTGGCCGATCGCATCATCGTGCTGCACAACGGCACGCTGATGGCCGACGGCGATCCGGAAACTGTGATCGCCTCGCCGGTGGTGCAGCAAGCCTATCTCGGCCTTGCTCCCGTGGAGGACGCCGCATGAATGCACCGTTGCTGAAACTCGAAGGCGTGCATACGCATATCGGCGCGTATCACATCCTGCACGGCGTCGATCTGGAAGTGCCGCGCGGACAACTGACGATGCTGCTCGGCCGCAACGGTGCCGGCAAGACGACGACGCTGCGCACCATCATGGGCTTGTGGCAGGCGTCGCAGGGCCGTGTCGGCTTCGACGGCGCGGACATCACGGCGATGGCGACGCCCGACATCGCGCAGCGCGGCATCGCCTACGTGCCGGAGAACATGGGTATCTTCGCCGACCTGTCGGTGAAGGAAAACATGCTGCTGGCGGCGCGTTCCGCGCGGCGCATCGAGGACATCGACGGCAAGCGGCTGGAATGGATCTTTTCGCTGTTCCCGGCGATGAAGAAATTCTGGCTGCATCCCGCCGGCAAGCTGTCGGGCGGACAGAAACAGATGCTGGCGGTGTCGCGCGCGATCGTGGAGCCGCGCAAGCTGCTGCTGATCGACGAACCGAGCAAGGGCCTCGCGCCGGCCATCATTGCCAACATGATCGACGCGTTCCAGCAACTGAAGGCGAGCGGCGTGACGATCCTGCTCGTCGAGCAGAACATCAATTTCGCGAAGCGACTGGGCGAC